>JAQGOD010000233.1 GCA_028293775.1 Gammaproteobacteria bacterium | reverse complement strand
AGTCCAGGCATGGATTGGCGCTGGCGTTCGATTTCCGATTTCTTCAATGCGTCGAGAATGAATGACATAAAAATTCCCTAACCTCCGCGCAGCGCGCCGGACAGCAATAAAGGCGAGCTTGGATCGGCCAAGGCGGTATCGAGCACGACTTGTGTTTGGACTCCGGCGATTCCATCGACGTTGAGCCGATGCTCGCGCTGGAAATTCTGCACGGCAATCGCCAACTCTTGGTCGTATACATCGGCATGTTCCGGATCCGATGCGCCGCCGGCCAAGGCATTCAGGCTGCGCCGCAGCCAGCGAACTTCGTCCCCCTGCATGCCCAACGACAGCAACCGGGTGCGCAAAGTTTTGGGTTTCCAGATGACGGTAAATTCGCCGAACCAGTCCCGCGACAAGTCGTCGAGCGACACCTTTTCGTTATGCTCGCCCAAGTTCAAGGTCGCGGTCGT
Organism: Gammaproteobacteria bacterium; assembly: GCA_028293775.1. The sequence continues at coordinate 2,467 of JAQGOD010000233.1, read as the reverse complement.
GTCATCCAGGCTGGACAAGACAACACGATGGCGCTGGCCGCGCTCATCGGTCAGCGTCAGGATGGCTGGCCGATTGAGGGTTCTTACCTGGGTCCAGGAGCCGCGCTGATCCAGGCACGCGAGCCCCGCTTTGGCGGCCTGCCCGCATGGATCTCGATCATCCGACAATGCCGTTCCCCACAGCGACAGCAGGCGGCGGAATGCCGCCGCGTCGGTGGTGTTTGCCTCATTGGCTTCGAGCAGTGCATTGACGGACTTAAGCTTATGCGGAGCCGCCGCTGGCGCCACAACCGGCGGCGGCGCCACGGGCGCAGCGGACGTGGATATGGCAGCAGTCTTCGAGGCGCGCGATGCGCTCAACGCCGAATTCTGATGGCGCAGGTATTGCCAGCCCAGAAACAGCGTGCCGGCGAGCGCCGCCGCGCCCAGGGATCCGACGATCCAACTCAACCAGGCGGGCATGATTCTGCGCCCGTAGACTTCGCCTGCCGCGCGGCGCACCAAGCCTGCGGTGATTTTTTTCGTCTCTTGAGTGTAGGCGCCCAACAGAGCCCGATCGCACGCGACATTGATCACTCGCGGAATTCCCAGCGACAGGCGATGCAATTCAACCAATGCCGACGGCGTGAATATGTCCTCCGTTGCGCCGGCAACGCGCAACCGATGCCGGACATAGCCCTTGGTTTCCTCGCGGGAGAGCGGCTTCAGGTGGTAGCGCCCGGTAATTCGCTGAGCCAGCTGGCGCAGATCCGTTCGATCGAGCAATTCGCGAAGCTCCGGCTGCCCGATCAAAATAATTTGCAGCAGCTTTTGCGTGGGTGTCTCCAGATTGGTCAGTAGCCGCACCTGCTCGAGCACGTCGATGGATAGATTCTGCGCCTCGTCCACCAGCACGATGATCCGGCGGCCTTCCGCGTGCGCGCTGAGCAAGCGCCGATTCAGTGCATCTACCAGCTGCTTGACGCTGTCGCGATCGGCCTCCGCGATGACCAATCCGAGTTCCTCGCAAATGGTCAGCAAAAATTCCACCGGAGTAACGCGCGGATTGAGAATCACCGCGACATCGGCATGATGCGGCACGCGCGATAGCAACGTGCGCACCACCGTGGTCTTGCCCGTACCCACTTCCCCGGTGAGCTGAATGAACCCGCCGGACTCATTGATGCCATACAGCAAATGCGCCAACGCTTCGGCATGCCGCTCACTCAAATAGAGATACCGCGGGTCCGGTGTGATGGCGAAGGGCTTTTCCGTCAGCCCAAAGAAGCTGGTGTACATGGGGTACTAGGATTATACCTTCGGGCCATTAGTTTCCGTGGGGAGTGCCGCGGGGAAGCCGGCTGGCGCGGGTCAACAGTCCCGCGCCGAAGCGGTCACGAATGCCGTCCACGGCCGAATCGAGCCGGGATCCCTGATCGGGCAGCGATCCTTCGAAAAGGTCCGACTGCCGTAAGAGTTGCAGATCGCTGACGCCCACCCCCAACAGCCGCACCGCCGCTTGAGGTTGCGAGGCCAGCCAGGCAGTCAGCAGCGCTTCGGCCGCCGCGGACACCGTGTCGGTGTCTTGGGTGGCAGGCTCCAGCGTGCGTTGCCGAGTGTAGGTGGTGAAGTCGGCACGCCGAATCTTGACGCTCACCGTTCCCGCGAGCAGCTTGTGCGCACGTAGTCTGGAAGTGGTCCGATCCGCCAAATGCCGTAGCTGCGACTTGAGCTCTCTCGCTGCGCGAATGTCGACGTCGAACGTTTCTTCCGCGCTGATGGATTTCTCTTCGCGATCCGCTTGCACGGGCCGGTCATCGAGCCCGCTGGCCCGGTCGCGCATGGCGTTGCCATGCTTGCCGAAGGCACGCCACAGCATTTCATTGCCGGCAAGGCGTGCGTCGCCGAAAGTTCGAATGCCGGCTGCGAGCACCGTAGGCAGGGTTTTTTGGCCGACGCCGAACAATTTGTGGATCGGCAGGGGATCCAAGATCTCGCGCAGATTGGCCGCATCGATGCGGCACATCCCGTCCGGCTTGTTCAAATCCGAGGCAATCTTCGCCAATAATTTGTTGGGAGCAATACCCACCGAGGCGGTCAGTCCGGTTTGCTTGGCTATGCGCCGGCGAATCTCCGCGCCGATCACCTCCGGGTCCCCTTTGAGTTGCCGGCTGGCCGTCACGTCGAGAAAGGCCTCGTCCAAGGACAGTCCTTCCACCACGGGGGTGAATTCGTGAAAAATCGCGAATACCTGGTCGGAAACTTCCTGGTATCGCGCCATTCGCGGGTGCACCACGATCGCGTCCGGGCACAGGCGCAGGGCCTCGCGCATGGGCATGGCCGAATGAACGCCGAAGCGGCGCACGGCATAGCTGGCGGCGGCGACAACGCCGCGCCCGCCCGTACCGCCGACAATCAGCGGAGTGCCTTTCAGCTCAGGGCGATCCTGCTCCTCCACGGACGCGTAAAAGGCGTCCATGTCGATATG
>JAQGOD010000231.1 GCA_028293775.1 Gammaproteobacteria bacterium | reverse complement strand
GTGCCTCAGGACGGCCGCTTCAGCATTGCCTTGGATCGCCGTCCAATCGATTTTCGCGTCTCCATCATTCCAAGTATCTTCGGGGAAGATGCGGTGCTGCGCGCCCTCGACAAACAGGCACTGACGGAGCGCTTGCAGGGACTGCGCCTCGATGCCTTAGGCTTCGACAGCCGCGTCGTGACGCAGGTGCGGCGCTTGAGTTCCCTGCCTTACGGCATGCTGCTCGTGACCGGACCGACCGGCAGCGGCAAAACCACCACGTTGTATGCGGCGATATCAGAAACCCAGACGGGGTCCGACAAAATTGTCACCATCGAGGATCCGGTCGAGTACCAGCTGCAAGGGGTACTGCAGATTCCCGTCAACGAAAAGAAAGGGCTGACCTTCGCGCGCGGCTTAAGATCCATCCTGCGTCACGATCCGGACAAGATCATGGTAGGAGAAATTCGCGACTCCGAGACGGCACAGATTGCCATTCAGTCCGCGCTCACCGGCCATCTTGTATTTACCACCGTCCACGCCAACAACGTATTTGACGTGGTGAGCCGCTTTACGCACATGGGCGTGGACACCTACAGCTTCGTATCCGCGCTGTCAGGCGTGTTGGCGCAGCGCTTGATCCGCATCGTGTGCGAGCAATGCGCGGAGCCGCACATCCCCTCGCGGCAACTTCTCGATGAGTCGCAGTTGACGGCGGCTGCGAGCGCCGCATTCAATTTTACGGTGGGCAGGGGTTGCCAGCATTGCCGCGGCAGCGGTTACCGGGGCCGCAAGGCAATCGGGGAGCTGCTGGTGCTCAACGACGAATTGCGCGAGGCCATCATCAATCGTGTGCCGGTGCGCCAACTGAAGGAGATGTCGAAGAAGGGCGGCGTGCGTTTGATTCGCAACGTTGCGCTCGATTTGGTGCGGCGGGGCGAAACCACCTTGGAGGAGGTCAATCGTGTCACCGTTATGGCGTAACGAAGTCGGCGTCTATGTGACGCCGCGGCGCATTTACCTCGTGCGGATCAAGCGCGGGATACGTCCGGTGCTGGAACGTGAAGAAGATCATGCCGTGGCCGAAACAGCGAACGGTTGGGAAAGCGCGCTGAAGGTGTATGAGGGCCATCTGGAGGCGGGCGGCTGGTCGGATGCCGGGGCGCGCATCGTACTAGCCGACCACTGGGTGCGCTACACCGTCGTGCCGTGGTCGGACTCGCTGAGCGCGCCCGCCGAACGCTTGGCGCATGCCCGGGAACTGCTCTCCAGCGTGTTTGGTGAGTCCATGAGCGAATGGAGCATTACCTTATCCTCTGCTCCTCCCGGCGTATCCTGTCTGGCGAGCGCGGTGCCGACGGCGCTGTTGACGGCGCTCAAGGATCTCACGCTGCGCCACGGCCAGAAGCTGATCACCGTGCAGCCGCAACTGATCGCCGCGTTCAACACCTGGCGGCACGCCTTGCCTGCCGCGGCGGCGGCGTGGTTCGTTACGGTCGAAGAGGGCTCGCTCGCGGCGCTGCGCATGTGCGCACAAGGTATCGACCGCGTACACGCGGTGCGCATTGGCGTCGATTGGGCGCGGGAACTGAAGCGGCTGCAAACCTTCGGCCGGCTTGCCAGCTCCAGCCCCACCGACGGACGGGTGTATGTGGATTTGCCCATTGCGCTGCGCACGGTGCGGCCGGAGATGACGGCCGATCTCGAGTGGCTGGACGAGCCCAATCCGCCGCTCACCACACTGCATCAACTCGAGTATCTGCGGCGTAAGGCGGCATGAGACAACTGATCGAAATGGACTTTGTCGGCAGCTCACGGCGCGTGAGGTGGCCGGGATTGCTGCTGTTGGTGCTGAGCGCGGTTTCCGTCGGCATGGTGATTTACGAGTACCACCTTGTCACCCAGCGGCGCGCCGGGCTCGAGTACCGAATCGCTGCGTTGATGCGCGCACGCAAGCCCGAAGCGCCTGAGGATGCGGCGCTCAATGCCAAAGTTGCCGTGAGCGCCGAACGCGCCGCGCAGGATTTGGCGACCCCTTGGACGCTGCTGCTTGCTGAACTGGAACAGGCCAGCAAGGACTCACAGGGGCAGGTCGCGCTGTTGGGCGTCGAACCCGATCATGCCAAGCATTCCGTGCGCGTCACCGCCGAGGCGCGCACGCTCGAGTTGGCGCTCAATTACGTGCAGCGGCTGCAGAGCAGCCGCTCCCTCGAGTATCCCATGCTCGATCGCCACGAAATCCGTGCCGATGACCCGCAGCGGCCGGTGCGCTTCGAGCTGACCGGCCAGTGGAAGGATTCGACATGAGCCAGTACCGGGAAGTGCCGGCACCGGAAGCATTGCCGTCGGCGGAAGCATTGCCGGCGCCGGAAGTTTTGCCGGCGGCTGAAGTTTTGCCGGCGGCTGAAGTTTTGCCGGTGGCTGAAGCATCGCCGGCAAGCTTGCCCACCGTGGCGGCGTCCGCGACGATGCGGGTAGCCCTCGCACCCTTGAGCTTGCAAACCCGCTTCGATCGGCTGATGGTGCGTGCCGTACCCGAGCTTCGCTATCGTGTGATGCGCTTGGGTTTGCCGGGGATTGCCGGATTGATGTCGCTCGCGGCAGCGGCCATTTTGGTCGTGGTGCTGCTGATACCGGCACACCAGTCGATCGAGTCCTTGACCACGCAATTGTCGCAGGCGGCGACGCCCGCACCTTTGCCCGCCGCCTCGAGTTTGAGCCCACGTCAGTTCGCGGGAAGCCTTCCCAGCCGCGGACAGATTCCCGCGCTGCTGGGGACGGTGCTCGCGCAGGCCAATGATGCCGGCGTAGTACTGGAGCAGGGCAAGTATACGTTCACTCCAGCGGCCGCCGACCGTTTAGCGCGCTACTCGTTTGAGTTCCCGATCAAGGCCGAGTACGCCAGTGTCCGAGCCTTCATCAATAAGTCCTTGACGGCCATCCCCGCGCTCGGGCTCGACAAATTACATATCGCGCGCAAAAACGTCGGCGATACCGCGGTGAGCGCCGAAGTGGGATTTGTGATCTACCTGAAGGGGCCGTGAGCGTGAAAATAAGCTTGCGCGCCAAGATTCTCATCGGTGTCGCCTTGGCGGTGCTCGGATATATCGTGCTGATGCCCAATGATGCGCAGACCGTTGAGCCGGCGCGCGCGGGGCATGATCCGGCGCAACCCGCCACGCCAACGCGACGTCCGGAAAATGTTCACGGCACAGATCGCAAGGCGCGCAGCCTCGATGCTGCGTTGAGAACATCCGATCGGCTGGTCAAAGACACGGTGGCCGGTGCCTTGTTCGCCGTGCACTCCTGGTACGTCGCGCCGCCGCCGCCCCCGCCCGCCCCCGTGGTGGTGCAGGCGCCCGCTCCCCCGAGTGCGCCCCCGCTGCCGTTTGCCTTTATGGGCAGCTATAAGGCGCAAGACGGAAAACCGACATTTTTCTTGACCTCAGGAGATCGTGTGTACGACGTCAAAGTTGGCGACACCTTGGACAATACGTACAGCGTGGACGGCGTGAGATCCGGACAACTTCTGCTGACTTACATGCCCTTAAAAATCCAGCAATCGCTCGCCGTAGGTGCGGAATGAATACGTTTTTGCATCGAATGATGATTGTCGCCCTGTCCGCCGCACTGGTGGCCTGCGCCGCCAACAGCCTGCATCGAGAAGGTCTGGCCGAGGTAGATCGAGGAAATTATGAAACGGGCGTCAACAAGCTGGCCGAGGCGGTAGCCAAAGATCCCAGCAACCTATCGTTCAAGCTCGATCTGGCGGCGCGCCGCAGTGCCTCGGTACAGAAGCTGATAGCCGCCGCGGACAGGGCGCGCGCCGATGCTCGACTCGATGAGGCCGTCGCGACCTATCAGCGGGTACTCGCCATTGAACCCACCAATCAACGCGCGCTGCACGGCATCGAGGGCGTGCAGGCAGATCGTCGTCACGCGGTCATGGTCGCGGATGCCGGCAAGGCTTTCGAGCGCAAGGATTACGAGGCGGCCGACGTCATCGTGCACAAGGTGTTGCAGGAGGATGCCGGCTACACGCCGGCCGTTGATTTGTCCGCCAAGATCAATATTGCGCGCGGGCCGACGACCGTGGCGCCGCGTTTGAAGGCCCAGGCGAATCCCAAAGTGTCGCTGCAATTCCGCGACGCGCCGACCAAAATGGTGTTCGAGGTGCTGGCACGCCAAACCGGCATCAATTTCATCCTCGACAAAGACGTCAAGAGCGACACCAAAACCACGATATTCGTGCAAGAGGTACCGATCGAGCAGGCCATCGAGCTGGTGTTGGATCAGAACAACTTGGCACGCCAAGTGCTCTCGGAGAACATGGTCCTGATCTATCCGAACACGACGGCGAAGCAAAAAGACTACGAGGAGCAGGTCGTCCACACCTTCTACATTACCAACGCCGCACCGAAAGACGTCGAAGGGATGTTGAAGTCCATGCTGAGTGCGAAAAACCTGTTCGTCGATGAGCGGACCGGCACGGTTGTAATGCGCGATACGCCGGACGCGGTGCGCATGGCCGAAAAATTGGTGGCCTCGATCGATGTACCCGAGCCGGAGGTGCTCATCGAAGTCGAAGTCATGGAAATCGCCCGCAGCAAACTGCTGAATTTCGGTATCACGCCGCCGGGCTCATTCACGGCGAGCGCCACTTCCGTTGCGGCCGGGGCGAGCGGCGGCGCTTCCGGGTTGGTGCTCTCCGATTTGTCGCACCAAAACGCCAACACCATCGCTGTTTCGCCCGTGAGCGTCACCGCCAATGCGCTGCAAACCGTGGGCAATACCGATACCTTGGCGAGTCCGCGTATTCGCGCACGCAACAAAGAGAAAGCGAAAATATTGATCGGCAGCCGAGTGCCTGTCATCACGCAAGCCACGGTCTTGTCGGCGGGCGGCAGCGCGAACAGCAGCAGCGTGCAGTACCTCGATGTTGGACTGACCCTGGAAGTGCAGCCCACCGTGTATCAGGACGGCGATGTCGCCATCAAGGTAGGGTTGGAGGTGAGTTCGATCACCAATACGGTGAACGTCGGTAACACGCAGGCGTACACCATCGGCACGCGCAATGCGAACACGCTGCTGCGCCTGAAAGACGGCGAAACCCAGATACTCGCGGGCCTCATTCAGGATTCCGACACGCGCAACACGGCGGGCATTCCCGGCCTGAGTCAAATTCCCATCATCGGACGCTTGTTCGGCACGCACACCAACGATCGCGAGAAGACCGAGATCGTGCTGGCGATTACGCCGCGCATCATTCGCAGTCAGCCGCGTGCGGCCAGCGAGAACACTGAATTCTGGTATGGCACCGAGACGCGCGCCCGCCTCAGCTCGTTCTCCAGCGGCAACATGGACTGGCGCGCAAA
>JAQGOD010000184.1 GCA_028293775.1 Gammaproteobacteria bacterium | reverse complement strand
GGCTTGCGCCCCTCGCTTTTCATTCGCTCGGCCACTTTGGCAAGTTCACCGTTCATATCCGGATTCGAAGGGCGGCCCTCGACGCTGGCGCCGTGCAAATAGTCCAGAAAGACATTGCCGTTTTCGGTGTAGTCATGGTCCTTCTTGCCGGTGCGGTCCTCCAACAAGATGTGGCAATCCATGCGCATTTTTGCCGCGCATGCGGCGGTCTGCCGAGCATGGTTGGACTGGGTCGCCCCCTGGGTCAAAACGATGTCGGCGCCTTGGCTTTGCGCCTCCGCCATGAGGTACTCGAGCTTTCGGGTCTTGTTGCCGCCGGTCGACATGCCGGTGCAGTCATCACGCTTGATCCATATTTCCGGCCCATTGAGCGCCCGCGTCAAATTCGGCAAGTGCTCGAGGGGTGTGGGCAGGTGGGCGAAGCGAATCCGTGGGAAACGTGCAAGGTTCATTGTTTGCTCGCATTGAGAAAGGGAATGGGTGCGCCGGCGTAAATATTCTGCGGCAGTTGTCCGTTCCACCGATCGGCCTTGGTCTGTTCCACCTCGATGCGGCGTAGCTCCAAGACTTCCTTGCTTTGGGCCAGGGCGCTGTTTTGTACCCTGAGCGCCTCGGCCTGTGCGGTGGCAATTTTCAAATTGGCATAGGCGTTGCCATCGGCAGTGGCCTTGACGGCATCGGCTTCTGCTTGGGCGATGGCGACCTTCTGTTTCTGTTCCGCTTCGACCGTGCGCAGCTTGTTCTCTGCTGCAAGCCGCAGTTGTTCCTGCTCGACCTTGCTGTTGATCGCGCGCATGTACGATTCTTGGAACGAAAAGTTGCGCATATCGATGTTGATGACTTGTGCCCCATATACCGCGAGCTTGCTGCCCAGAGCTGCATAAATGTCCGCAGACACCTTGGCCCGTTCCGCAATCAAGTCAGGCGCCGAATATTTTGCCGTGACCGCCTTGAAGATCTCGTGCGTAGCGGTCTGGACATAGCTCGATAAATCGCCATTGTGGCTGTACTTCTCGTACACCTCGGACACCTTGTCGGGACTGATGCTGTACCTCACCGTGAGGCTCACGCTTACTGGTTGAGTATCGGAAGTCGAGCCGGAGGCATTGTCAATATTGGCTTCCTCAGCGCGGATCGAAAACAAGGTGAGATTTTGCCAGGGCGGCAGCACCGCCAACCCTTCTTGTTCGATGCCGACGATTTTCCCAAATTGAGTGACGACGCCCCGGCTTCCGGTCGGGACCGAGTAAAACGGCCACAATTTGGCCAAGAAAATGATTACGGCAAGCAAAATAACGCCATCGCGTATCATCGCGCCCCAGCGCAACTCGCCGTGAGGACCGATCTCGTATCTGTCTTTTAGATTCATGGGCAACTTCCTGTTGTATTAAGGCGCGGTGATTTTCTCATCAGTTTGACGCCCAGGTTTAGGTTTTGGTTGCCCGCGATGCGCCACTGTCCGGTGCCGTCCGCGGACAGTGTCCGCGGACACCGCGTTTCGAGCATCGGCGAATAACGGCTACATAATCAAAGAGTTGTGAATTAACTAAACTGGCACGCGCCTTGCTCTGCCTTGATCATGTCGCGATATTGGTTAGTACTCGCTCTTTGCGTCCTTTCGGCCCGTGCTGCCGAAGCGAATGATCTGAAGGAGTTCTACGAACTCGCGCTGACGCGCGACACCATCCTGCAGGCGGCTCAATTTCAGCGCGATGCCCTGGTGGAAGTGCGGCCCCAGGCCATCGCTCAGTGGCTGCCGCAAGTCTCAGCGGCGGCGTCGGCCGTTCGCGAGCGCGCCGAATTCAATAATGGCCCGGCACTCGGAACTCAGGCCGCGGACTGCGCCATCAGCTCCACCGCCGACAACCAACGTTGCTATGGCACGGCGCACTCCCTGGGACTCAACCTATCGCAGACTTTGTGGAGCTTCCAATCCTACGCGTTGTTAAAGGAGGCCAATTTCCAAGTCGCCGCCGCAGAATCAACCTATCGAGGCGCCCAGCAGAATTTGCTGCTGCGTGTGGCACAGGCTTATTTCGGTATCCTGTCGGCCGCCGATCAGCTCGCCACCAATGTGGCCGAGCGTGAGGCGTTCTGGACTCTGCTCGACCAAGCGAAATCGCGGGAGCAGACCGGTGTAGGCCCGCGCAGCGACGTGGACCAAGCACAAGCTTTTTATGATGCAACTGAACAAAGCGTCATCGATGCGCGAAACGCACTCGATGATGCCACGCTTGCGCTCACGCAAATCGTCGGCCAGCACGTCGAGCGTGTGGCCCCGTTGCAGGAGGATATACCGTTGCTGTCGCCGGAGCCTGCCTCCGCGGAAGATTGGGTGAATTCTGCCCGGCAGGACAATTTCGATGTGCGCACGGCGCAGCTCAATATGGAAGCAGCATCTCGGGATATCTCCGTGCAGCGAGGGCGAGGACTGCCGACCATCGTGTTGACCGGCTCGGGTTCAAAGATTACGCAAAACGCGGTTCTCGGAGGCAACCAAAGACTCGACACGGTAGGAGTGGGGTTCAACTGGCCATTGTTCCAGGGCGGTGCGATCGCCTCGGCGGTGCGTCAATCGCGAGCGTTGTTTCGCGAGTCCCAAGTGAACTACGAGGCCATACAGCGCGACACCGAACGCCTTACGCGCGCAGCATTTCGCGGCATCGTGACTGGCATTCAGCGTATCGGCGCGGCGCATCGTGCGGTGGAGTCGGGTCAGCGTGCCGTCGAAGCGATGCGGCGCAACCGCGAATTCGGTACCGGCAACGAGTTCGAGCTTCTGAATGCGCAAAACAATTATTACGCGGCACAGCGCGCCTACAACCAAGCCCGCTATGATTATTTGACCAACGTATTGACCCTAAAGCAGCAAGCCGGCCGCCTGACCGAGCAAGACCTCGTCGCCATTGACAATCTACTCATCGAGAGCGCCGCATGAGCATGCGTCTCTTACCCAAGGAACCCATCATGCTTCGCGACACATCCGCTCAGGATCGCGTGATCGAGCCGAAGAGTCCACTCAAGCGCCATCGCAAGCTCATCATCGTAGCGGCGGCCGCCATGATCTTGCTCGGCCTCTTGATCATCACTCTGATGAAGTATTCGGGCACGGGCGCTTCGGTTGATCGTGCCCGTGTCTCGATCGCAACCGTGGAGCGCGGAAACTTCGTACGCGACATCGCCGCAGACGGGCAGGTTGTGGCCGCCGTCAGTCCCACGCTCTATGCCAATGCATTGGGCACGGTAACGCTCAAAGTACACGCCGGCGATACGGTGGCAAAGGGTCAGGTGCTGGCGGTAGTCGACAGTCCGGATTTGACTGCCAAGATGTCGCAGGAGGAGGCGACGCTGGTCGGCTTGCGCCTCGACTGGCAGCGCGCGACGCTCGACGCGGAACACAAGCTGCTGCAGCTGCGCGATGTGTACAACCAAGCCGAAGTCGATCAGAAAACCGCGCAGCGCGAGCGTGATCGCAGCCGCAAGGCGTTTGAACTGGGATCTTATTCGGAACTGCAGGCGCTTCGAGCGGAGGATGCACTTGAAAAGGCGCAGTTCGCGTTTCAGCAAGCGAAGAGCACTTTCGATTCGCAGCCAAAACAAAATCGTTTCGATATCGACAGCAAGAAGGCTTTGCTCGATCGTCAGCAATATCTCGTGGACGATGTTAAGCGCCAAGTGGACGGGCTCAATGTCAAGTCGCCGGTGGACGGCCAAGTGGGCCAAGTGCAGGTGGCGGACCGTGCCAGCGTGGCCAAAGACGCGCCGTTGCTGACCGTTGTCGATCTATCGGCCCTCGAAGTCGAAATCAAGGTGACTGAGAGTCTCGCGCGCGACCTGCGCCCGGGCATGTCCGCAGATCTGGAAGGCGGCGGGCACCACTGGCAGGGTGTGGTGAGCGGCGTGTCGCCCGAAGTGGTTGCCGGTCAAGTCACCGCCCGACTGCGCTTCGGCGCGGAGAAGCCCGCGGGCCTTCGGCAGAGCCAGCGACTGTCAGTTCGCATTTTCATCGATCGGCGCGACAACGTGCTCATGGTCGATCGCGGCTCCTTCGTGGATCAAGAAGGCGGCGGATTTGCGTATGTCGTTCGCGGAAATATTGTCGAGCGACATCCGGTACAGCTTGGCGCCGCCAGCATCGCCAAGGTCGAGATCCTCGAGGGATTGTCGGTCGGCGACCAAATCGTTATTTCCGGTACCGATGCGTTCAACGGCGCGCAGCGCGTCATTCTCAGTCACTAATGAAACCACCAGCCCTGTGAGGCAACCATGCTTAAAATGACTCACCTCTCCAAAGCGTATCGAACCGAAGTCGTCGAGACTTTCGCGCTGCGGGATTTCTCGATACACGTGCGCGAAGGCGAGTTCGTCGCGGTAACCGGCCCATCGGGATCCGGCAAAACCACATTCCTGACCATCGCCGGACTACTCGAAGAGTTCAACGGCGGCGAGTATCAGTTGGACGGCGCCAACGTGCGCGGCTTGAACGACAATCAGCGTTCGAGACTGCGAAATGAAAAGATCGGCTTCATCTTTCAGGCTTTCAACTTGATTGCCGATCTAAATGTGCAAGACAACATCGACGTGCCGCTGCGCTATCGCGGGTTCAACAGCGCTGAACGGCGCCGCCGCATTCAAGAGGCACTGGGCAGGGTGGGGTTGTCGGCGCGGGCGCGGCACTACCCGGCCGAATTGTCGGGCGGCCAACAGCAACGTGTAGCCATCGCCCGCGCACTCGCGGGGTCCCCGCGGTTGCTGCTGGCGGATGAACCGACGGGTAACCTCGATACCCAGATGGCGCGGGGCGTTCTAGATCTGCTGGAAGAATTGCATCGCGACGGCGCCACCATTGTCATGGTGACGCACGATCCGGAACTGGCGGTTCGCGCGCAGCGCGAGGTGCATATCGTGGATGGTCAGGTGGTGGATTTGGCGGCGCAACCGCGTCTGGTCGCCACGGCGAGTGCCGCGACTTAGGAGCTCCCCTCATGTTCAACTACTACTTCGGTCTCGCAATTCGCAGCCTCAAGCGCAACATCGTGCTGACGGTGCTGATGATCGCCGCGGTCGGCGTGGGGATCGGCGCGTCCATGACGACGCTGACGGTGTTTCGAGCGATGGATGGCGATCCCATCCCGCAAAAGTCTCGGCAGCTGTTTGCGGTGCAGATCGACAATTGGGGCCCCAACAGCAAGACCATCGTCTCCGGCGATGCGGAGCACTTTCAATCGCAGATCAGCTACATCGACGCCATCGCCTTGATGAATGCCCAGGCGGCTCAGAAGCAATCAGCGATGTATGTCACTGGAGCGGCGCTGACGCCGCCGAATCCGGACGTACTGCCCTTTCAAGTGCAAATTCGGGCGGCGTATTCGGACTTCTTTTCCATGTTTGACACGCCGTTTTTAATGGGCGGGCCTTGGAGCGCCGACGACGATAAAAATCATGCAGAGGTCGCGGTGATTTCCCGCGAACTGAACGAGAAGGTTTTCGGTGGTACGAATTCCATCGGCAAGACCATCAATCTTGACGGGCACGAATATCGGGTGGTCGGCATCCTGGGTCGGTGGGACCCGACGCCGAAATTTTACGATCTCAACAACAACGCCTACGGGAAGAGCGCCGAAGTATACCTGCCGTTTACGCGGGCGATAGATCGGGAAATGGCGAGCTGGGGCAACAACAATTGCAACGCTACGATTAATGAGCCAGGGTGGGCGGGTCGCCTACGCTCCGAGTGCATATGGCTGCAGTTTTGGGCGGAATTGCCGACGCCTGCGGACGTCGAGCATTATCGATTCTTCTTGAATAACTACGCTTCGGACCAGCAGCGTTTAGGCCGCTTTACCTGGCCTGCTCACACCCGAATTCGCGACGTGCGCGAGTGGTTGGTCTATCAGCACGCGGTCTCGGATGAAGTTCGAATTTTGGTGTTGGTCAGTTTCAGCTTTCTCCTGGTCTGCTTGCTCAATGCCATGGGATTGATGCTGGCAAAAATCATGGGGCGAGCGGGCGATATCGGCGTGCGAAGAGCACTGGGCGCCAGCCGCCGCGCAATATTCGGACAGTGCCTGATCGAGGCGGGGGTGGTCGGGCTTGCGGGCGGCTTGCTCGGACTGGCGCTTACTGCACTCGGACTCATGGGCTTGCGTTCGTTGTTGTCTGAAGAAATCACGCGCCTAGCTCATTTCAGTCCCTCGGACATCGCCATTGCAATCTTTTTGGCCGTGGTAGCGACCACGCTTGCCGGCTTGTATCCCACCTGGCGCGCAGCGCAAGTTCAACCGGCCTGGCAGCTCAAAGCTCAATAAGGAGCGCTCATGCAATTTCGTCCCATCATTTCCGCCATGCGCCGCAATAAAGTCGGCGCCATCCTGATTGCGGTGCAAATGGCAATCACCCTGGCGATTCTATGCAACGCCCTATTCATCATCGAGCAGCGCGTTGCCTTGAGTAAACGGCCGACCGGCGCCGATGAGGCGAACGTAATCGTGATCAAGAACCAGTGGGTGGGCAACCCGCCCGATTTGTCAGCACGCCAGCAGGGTGATCTGGCGGCTCTGCGGTCCTTGTCCGGCGTGCAGGACGCGTTTTCGTCGAACACCTACCCCTTGAGCGGTGGCGGGTCGACCACCGGCCTGAGCCTGCG
>JAQGOD010000188.1 GCA_028293775.1 Gammaproteobacteria bacterium | reverse complement strand
GTGGCCTCCGAACTAGTCGGATTGGATCAGGCGACGTTGCAGAGTTTGGTGACAGAAACCGGCGCCGCATTGCTGCGCCTCTCGGACCGAGGCGCGCTGCGGCCGGGGTTGCGCGCCGACTTGCTGGTGCTGCCCGCCGCTGCAGGGCTTGGTAATGCAACCAGAGCCGACGTGCGTATGCTCATGATCGATGGAATCATCCGCTACGGCGACGGCGAATGCGCCCGCTGGGCCTCACCGAAGATGGCATGGGCGAATGTTTTGGTAGACGGTGTGCCAAAGGTGCTGGACATGCGCATCGCAAAACGCCTATCGCGTGCGCGCGCAACTGAGCCTGGCCTTGAACTTTCCAACGCAGCGTGGAGGGCGGCATGAGACCCAAGCGTCTCAAGGTGGTCCTATACAATCCGCAGGCGGTGTTCTTCACCATGCCGCTGGCACTGCTGGCGATTGGATCCGAGCTCGACCCTGATGTATATGAGGTCGTGATTATCGACGCGCGATTGGACCCGGATGCGGAGAATACCGTTCTCTCGCACCTCGGCGAAGCGCTTTGTCTCGGAGTCACCGTGCTCACCGGTGCGCCCATTTCCGATGCGCTGCGAATGTCGAGAGCGGCAAAAAGGGCCCGCCCGGACATTCCTGTCGTGTGGGGCGGGTGGCACCCTTCGATGTTCGGCAAAGAATGCCTTCTGGAAGGTTCTGTGGATGTAACGGTGCGGGGCCAGGGTGAGGAGACCTTTGCCGAAATCGTACAGCGACTCAAAGACGGCCAATCACTGTTGGGCTGCGAGGGTTGCACCATCCGGCTGCCGGACGGCACCCTGCATGAAAACCCAGCGCGGTTACTATCGCAAGTCGACAAATTTCGAGCGCACGACTACGGCCTGATTCCCGTCGAGCGCTATTTCCAACTCAAGGGCAAACGCCAGCTCGATTTCATTTCATCGCAGGGCTGTAATTTTCGCTGCGCGTGTTGCTCGGATCCCTTCGTTTACGGCCGCAAGTGGGTCGGACTGGAACCGGTGCGCATGGCGCTGCGCTTGAAGGAGTTATGGGACCGATACCGATTTGAAGATGTCAACTTTCAAGATGAGACCTTCTTTACGAAGGCCGCTCGCGTGGAGGCCATGGCCGACAAAATAGTCGAATCCGGGATGAAGATCACCTGGGCTGCGACCATGCGTGCCGATCAAGGCATCCGCCTTCCCGATCATGTCTGGCTGCGATGCAAGCAATCCGGACTGCGCAGACTCTTGGTCGGTGTGGAATCCGGTTCCAATGAGGTTCTAAAACGGATCCGCAAGGACATCAAGATCGAGCAGGTCTACGAAGTGGCGGAAAAAATGCTGAAGTTCGGCCTCGCGGGTCACTTCCCCTTCATCGTGGGATTCCCTGATGAGACGGCCGCGCATATTCAGGCGACTCTGGATTGCGCCAAGCGGCTGCGCGCCATGAGCCCCGATTTCCTCACCCCGATTTACTATTTCAAACCCTATCCCGGCAGTGCATTGGTCATTGAAGCGGTGGCGCGCGGCTTCCGTCTGCCCGAAACGCTCGAGGCGTGGGCGCAATTCGACTACGTCGCCGGTGAACCGGGTCCTTGGGTATCGCCCGAAAAATTCGAGCTCATCGAACGCTTCAAGTTTTTTCACGAACTGGCCTGGAAGCGAGTCTCCGTGGGCAAACGCTTCCTGCAACGGCTCGCGCGCTACCGTTGCCACAACGACAATTACCGATGGCCGGTGGAGATGCTGTTTACCCGATGGCTGGTGCCCGTGCAGAAGCTGTCATGACCTCGCAAAAGCATGTCCTGCTCATCAACCCGACCATCACATCGAGGCGCAGCGCCCGCTTTCCGCTTGCGGTCTTGAACCTGTCCGCTGCGCTCGATGGCAGCTATACCTCCGGCATCATCGATGGAAACATCGATCGCAATTTCGTGGCGACTACGCTGAGGACGCTGGCCGGTGGAACCGTGGATGCCGTCGGGATCAGCGTCATGGGCGGGCCCCAGCTTCGCTCCGCCATCCTCCTGTGCCGCGCCATCCGTGCGAAGTTTCCGGCGATACCCATCATTTGGGGCGGTCATTTTCCCAGCATTTGCGCAGAAGCGGCGCTCAATACTCCCTACCTTGACTATGCCATCCGAGGGCAGGGAGAAGAAACGCTTCGAGAGGTGCTGGATGCAATATTTACCGGCGGCGATTTGGCTCTGATTGCAGGCCTTTCATGGCGCTCGGGCGATCAAATCATTCACAACAGCAATAGAGCATTCTCCGCTGCCAGCCTAAGGAGGACGCTGCCTTACGAGCGCGCAGGGAATCCAAGCAACTATCTGGCAAAAACATTCCTGGGGCATCGAACGACGGGTTACCAGGCAGCCCTGGGTTGTCGATTCCGCTGCACTTTTTGCGGCGTGGCGTCCATGTTTCGCGGCAAGACCGCCCTGCCCGCCGCCGAGCGGCTGGATCAGGACTTGCATTACTTGACCCGGCATTTGGGCGTCGATGCCGTGCAATTTTTCGATCACAATTTCTTCGACCGGGAGCAGGAGACGGCGCCGTTGCTCGAGGTGCTGGCGAAGTACCAGCTGCCGTGGTGGTGTTTCGCTCGATCCGATGCACTGTTGAACTTGTCCGAGCGGTCCTGGGCTTTGGTGCGAAGGAGCCGGTTACGCATGGCGTACATCGGCGCCGAGTCGCCTAGCGATTGGTTGCTGCATGACGTGCGCAAAGGCACGAGCACCGAGCAGACGTTGGAGGCCATAGAAAAGTGCCGCAGTAACGGTGTCATACCCGAACTGTCGTTTATGCTGGCGCCGCCACAAGATCCGGAAGGTGAAACCGAGCGCACCTTCGAATTCATACGTCATGTGAAGCGGATTCACCCGAAGACCGAGATCATGCTGTACGTGTATGCACCGCTGCCCCCAGCGCCCGGCAGCAAAAACCCGCAGGTCGAACGAGCGGTTGGCAACCTTCGCGGCAGCGACGGATCACCCCTGGTTTTTCCGACGACGGCGGACGGCTGGGCCGAGCCGCAATGGCTCTCCTACTGGTGCCACACCGACGTTCCTTGGCTCACCGAGCGCATGCGCCGCCGAATTCGCGACTTTACTACCGTACTTGGGTGCCGATTCCCAACGATTACCGATGTGCGCTCGCCCCACTGGGGAAAATCGGCGCTGCGCGCACTCGCCTCCTGGCGATATCGACTCCGGCGCTACGAACGGCCGTGGGAACTCGACTTCTCGAAAAAATTCATCCGACTTTGGGATCCGCGCGTTTCGGGGCTGTGAAGGATTGGAGCCAAAATTGCACGTCGCTCAGATTAGCTTTTTTACCGACCCTCAAGCGCGAGCACCCGAGCAGCTTCTGAGCGACTGGCCCAGCCTCGGCGATGTGGCTGAATGCGCGGCGCGGGCCGCGGTTCGAGTCACCGTTATTCAAGCGTGCTTCCATTCGCAGCAGCTAACGCGCGGGGGCGTGAGTTACCACTTTCTGCCGTTCGGCCATGGTCAACCGAGCGAAGGCGCAGCAAGCCGGTTTGGCGAGTTGCTGCGCGCACTTGTACCCGACGTGCTCCACGTACACGGTCTGGATTTTGGGCATGACGTCTTGTCGCTGGCAGCTGCCGCGCCCAAGGTTC
>JAQGOD010000185.1 GCA_028293775.1 Gammaproteobacteria bacterium | reverse complement strand
CCGGCATCACGCCCATCATTCCGCGGTCTTTCGGCATGGCCAAAATCGACCGCAAAGGCAGCACGACCCGTCCCTCCGACACGGCGATCATGGTTCGTTGCATCAAATCGATGCACTCGCCCATGGGCAGGAGCTGCCGCACCTCGGAGCCGCGCAATATTCGAATTTCCATGCTATTTAGGCCCGAAGGAACCGCGCAGCTCTTTCATGGACGCCACGAAAGACTCCACGTCGTCCTCGTTGTTATAAAAATGGAAGCTCGCACGGACATTATCGTCCCGGTGAGAGGTGACGATGTCGTGCTTCATCAGCTCGGCGGCGAGCCCCGCGGCGTCGCGCGACGGCACGGCGACGGTGGCTCCGCGGCGTTCATCCTGGGTCGGCGTGATGCTCGGCCAGCCGATCTCCTCCAGCCTTTCCATGCACCGCCGGGTCAGCGCGAGATTGCGTTTTTCGATGGCCGGCGCACCGACCTTGAGCAGCATTTTCAAGCCCGCCTCGGCGGCATAGCAGTTCACGACCGGCGGAGTGCCCGCCTCGAAGCGGCGCGCATTCGGCGCGGGGCGATTGGCGGTGATGTCCATGGCGGCAATGTTTGCCTGGGCAAACCATCCGCTGTTGGTCGGCACGAGGGATTGCACGCACGCGGCCTTGGCATACAGAAACCCGATCCCCGCAGTGCCCAGTAGGTACTTGAGCATCCCCCCTGCGGCGAAGTCGACGTCCAGGCCTTTGACGTCGATATCGAGCGAACCCACCGATTGATAACAATCGAGCAGCACCTTGGCCCCCTTGGCGCGGGCAAGGCGCACGATACCGGGAATGTCGAGCTTTGCGCCATTGCGGAAACAGACGTGCGTGACGGCGACGAGCTGTGTCTGCTCATCGATGGCCTTTTCAAAGGCTTCCGCCGGGATGTAGCCGTCGGCGGCGCGCGGCACATGCACCACTCGCGCCCCTCGCGGCTCTTGGGCATGCCAGATTTGCGCGTTGGTCGGAAACTCGAAATCGCTCACCACCACCTTGTTGCGCGCGCCGCTGAACTGCAAGGCGCTGGCCAACGAGTTCAATCCGGCCGACACGGAAGCGGTGACGGCAATCTCGTCGGGCGCAGCGCGCAACAGCGAAGCCGTTAGATTGCGCACCGATTCGTTTTTCATGACCCATACGTCCCAATTCGCGCCGACCAGCAGACGGTCTTCCATGTACGCATCGAATGCGGCTCTGACCTCATTCGCGAGCGCACAATAAGAGCCGCTGTTCAAATAGGTTTTTCGCTGCAGAACCGGGAATTCCTTGCGCAGCGTGTCGAAGTTCTGTTCCATGTACGAATGTTCCTTTGCGACGTGCGCAAAAGAGAATTATATGCAGTGTCATATAAACATGCAATTATACGGCGGCGCGCCAGGGCGCGATTGCGCGGAGGACGGCATTTGCTCACGCAGGTAAAACCCCCCGGCATGGCGCTGATCGAGGCGGCTCGAAATCGACTTGAAGGGTTGAGCATGATCTCTCCCTTGGTCGGCTGCGATCTGGCGCCGCCCGGCAAGACAATTCGATTAAAACTCGAAAATTTACAGCCCATCGGCTCATTCAAGATCCGCCCGATCGCAAACGCCGTGCTCGCCGAGAAACCCGGCGATCTGAAGTCCGGGATTTATACCACCAGCTCGGGCAACAGCGCACTCGGGGTGGCGTGGATGGCGCGCCGGCTCGGCATCCGCTCTACCGCTGTCGTGCCGGCCAACGCGCCGCAGGCAAAGCTCGAGAAATTGCGCCGCTTCGGCACGCGCATTGAAACGCGATCCAACGAGGCGTGGTGGCGCGCGATTGAGACCGGTGCGCTCGAGGACCAAGAAGGGGTTTACATCGACGCCGTGCGCAACCCCGCCTCGCTGGCGGGAGACGCGACCATCGGACTCGAGATTTTGCAGCAGTGGCCCGATGTCGAGGCAATATTGGTGCCATTCGGCGGCGGAGGTCTTGCGTGCGGGATTGCCTGCGCAGTACGCGCACTGAAGCCCAACGTGAAGATCATCGCGTGCGAGCTGACCAGCGCACATCCGCTTACTTCTGCTCTCGCGGCCGGAGGCCCCGTGCAGACATTGCACGAAGCGGGATTCGTGAGCGGCGTTGGCTTCGGCTCGTTGCTGCCCGAGATGTGGCCGCTGGCAACGGCAATGATAGACGAGGTCATCACTGTCTCGCTCGCGCAAGTCGCACGGGCCATCAAGCTGTTGGCGGAAAATAATCGCATCGTTGCGGAGGGCGCCGGGGCGATTTCCGTTGCGGCGGCGCTATCGGCGAAGTACGCCCAGGCAAACGTATGCGCCGTCATTTCCGGCGGAAATATCGACGCCGAGGTTCTCGCCGCCATTCTCAAAGGGGATGTGCCGAATTAGCCGGCGTCGATCTTCAACGGACCCGCCAAGGCTGGGGCACTGCGTGCACGCCACGCCTTCAAAAAGAAGTAGATGACGCTCAGCAGCAACAGCCAGGGAATGCCGACGATCCAGGAAATTCGCCAAGTCTCCTTATCCAGTCCCATGGTGACCAGCACTGCGCAAAGAAGCAGCAATCCGGCAATTTGCACGAATGGGAATCCTGGCGTGCGCACCGGCAGTTCAGCGAGTTTATGACGGCGCCTGAAGCTCAAGTGGCTGAGCAGGATAATGATCCACACGATCATGGCGTCGAACAACGCGACGCCGAATAGGTAGTTGTAAGCCCGCGGCGTCAGTTTCGAGAACCCGGCAGCCACAAGAATGCAGGCTCCCGAAACGAATATAGCCATGATGGGAGTGCCGTTCTTGCCGAGCCTGCCCAAGAATTGCGGCGCGTAACCGCCTCGCGACAGAGAAAACAGCATCCGCGAGCACAAATAGACGTTGGTATTCATGCTCGAGAGCGCGGCGCTCAACACCACGAAGTTCATGATGCCCGCTGCATGGCGAATGCCAGAATGCGCAAAAATGCGCACAAAGGGACTCTGCGTGACGACGGTGGCGCCGGTCTCAGTCCAGGGTACGAAGGTGACCACGATGGTGAGTGCCAGGATATAAAACAGGAACAGCCGCAATGCCATGCTCCGGAGCGCGGCGGGAATGGAACGCGCCGGATCCTTGGCTTCGCCGGAGGTGACGGCGATGACTTCGATGCCGTTGAACGAGAGGATGCCTACGATCACCGCCATCCAGACGCCGCCGAATCCATGCGGCATAAAGCCGCCGGGAAGGCCGGTAAGATTGTGAAACCCAACCGGCGCAGTTCCCAGACCGAAAATAGCGGCAACACCCACGATGATGAAAATGACGATGGCCGCCACCTTGATCAGCGCAAACCAGTATTCGATTGAACCGAAATTGTGGACCGATCGCGAATTGAAATAGAGCAGCACGAAGGCGAATCCGAGCGACCACATCCATACCGGCGTGCCGGGGAAGTAAAATGTCATGTAGACCCCGGCCGCCACGGCTTCGGCGCCCACTGCAATGACCTGGGCCATCCAGTAAGAGTAGCGGGCCACGGTTCCAGCCCAGGGGTTCAAATAAATCTCGGCATAGGTGCCGAATGAGCCGGCAGTGGGATGCATGACCGCCATTTCCGACAAGCTGAAGACGATCGCCACGGCTGCGATCGCCGCGATCGCGTAGCTCAAAATCACGCCAGGACCCGCGTAGCCTATCGCCAAGCCGCTGCCCATGAACAAGCCCGTGCCGATCGCGCCGCCCAAACCGATCATGATGAGCTGCGGGCGGCTCAAATCCTTGTGCAGGCCGGCCTCGCGGCTGGCGATTGCGGATGCGTCCAATCGCTTCCTCGTTGGCGTTGAATATTCGACTTGTCGGCGAGTCTAGCACGCGAGAAATTACGGCCGCATTCGCGACCGCGCTCAAGCTGCCTGATTGCGTCCGGATTTCTTGGCGAGTTGCAGCTGCTGCTGCGCCTTTTCCAGCAGAGTGGATGGGCTGTCATCGGCGCCGGGGATCGCGGCGCATACGCCCACGCTGACGCTGATATAACGCAACACGGCCGAGCGCGGGTGATGGATGCGTAATTCCCTCACCCTCTCCGCCATCAGGTGACCGACCTTCAAGGCCTGCTCGTTGGAGATCCCGGGTGCAAATGCGATCAAGCTGCCGCCGGCGATTCGTGCAGTCACATCGGTGGATCGGCGCAAACATCCCGATACCACGTGCGCCACGCGGCGGATGGCCGAATCGCCCGCTGCGCGCCCAAAGGTCGTATTGTAAAGATCCAGTGCATCGACGTCGACCGCGAATACCGCGATGCTGCGCTTCTCGCGATGTGCGATGGCCCAATCCCGTTTCAATAATTCTTCGAGATACGCCAAGGTGAACAAGCCGGTCAGCCGATCATCGCGAATAGCCATGGCGGTGGGTTGGTGTGCACCGCTCAAGGAGTCCTTGGTCGCCTTGGGATCGATGCGCAGACGCTCTCCGGCATCGCGGTGATGTCCGGCGAAATGCGTGACGCATCCGTCTGGATGGCGCAGCGGCAGTACCGTCATCTCATTCCAAAACAGAGAGCCGTCCTTGCGGTAGTTGCGCAGCAGTACGCGGCAGGTTTCTCCGCGGCTCAAGGCATCGCGCAATCGGTGGCGTGCATCCTGTTCCCGATCGTCCGCCTGCAGCAGACGCAAATTTCGACCCATGAGTTCGGCAGCCGAGTAGCCCGTCAGGGTCTCGAATGCCGGATTGGCGTAGACGACGGGGTGGTCGGCGCCCTGGGCATCGATCAGCACCACGCCCTCGGGGGAGGTTTCAACCAGGCGCCGATATAGGTCTGCGTCAATCCCCGTCATGACTCCCCTCCGTCAGCACCAGCGGCGGTGTTGCCGAAAGATTTGCGATCAACGTCACAGTCTGCTGCCACTCCCGGTCCGCTCCAAGATTCGTCGGGGCCTCACCACGCGCCCTCATTCGTACTACCCGAGCTTGCGAGGCCGGCGAGCCTACATCCGGCGCAAAGTGCTCGAGTACGGACTTTACCGCTTGTCTATCGTTGCAAATGGGCAGGACGTCGCAACCTGCAGCAAATGCCAACTCCGCCCGTTCAATAACGCCCCCGAATGCCGCGGCGCCGGCCATTGTCAGGTCGTCCGCGAACACGCAGCCGTGGAATCCGAGCTCACCGCGGAGCACGCCCTGGATCCAATGCTTCGAGAGGCTGGCGGGCAAGGTGTCGAGTGTGGGAAACACGACGTGAGCGCCCATGACGCCGGCCACGGTGTTCTCGATCAGGGGTCGATAGGGGCGAATATCAGGCTCCAAATCGACAAAATTGCGGCGGTCGACGGGTAGCGCGACGTGGGAGTCGGCAATGACCGCGCCGTGACCCGGAAAATGCTTCGCGACCGCGGCCATACCCGCCTCGCGCATCCCCGCCATATAGGCCACCGCCAGAGACGAAACCGTATCCGGGTCTCGGTGAAAAGCCCGATCTCCGATGATTTCACTCACCCCGTGATCGATATCCACGCAGGGGGCAAAACTGAAATCCACGCCGACCGCGCGCAGTTCACTCGCCATGAGCCAACCCACGGATTGAGCCAGCGCCAACCCCTCGCGTCGATCCTCGTCGTAGCGCCGGCCCAAGAGCCTCGCCGCCGGCAATCGGGTAAAGCCTTCGCGAAAACGCTGTACGCGTCCGCCTTCATGATCCACCGCGATCAATAACGCGGGAGTTCGCAAGGCACGAATGGCGGCGGTCAACGCGCTGACCTGCGCTACGTCGCGGTAGTTGCGGCTGAACAGAATGACGCTGCCGACCAGGGGATGCGAAAGCACGCCCATGTCCTCGGGGGTCAATTCGGTTCCCTGTATATCAACCATCAGCGGACCCAAGCTCATGCGGGCCTCTCGAACACGGCAATCGATTCGACGTGGGTCGTATGCGGAAACATGTCCATCACCCCCGCTGCGGTCAATGTAAAACCTTGCTCGGCGACCAAAATCCCGGCGTCGCGCGCCAAGCTGCCTGGATGGCAGGAAATATACACGACGCGGCGCGGCTGCCAGTGTGCCATGCGAGGCAACAGCCCCGCAGCGCCCGCTCGCGGCGGATCGAGCAATACCAAGTCGTAGTGTTCGCTCGCCCACTCTCCAAAGGTGTCGGGCTCGAACAAGTTCTCGACCGCGAAATGGGCGTTGCCGATGCCGTTGTTCACGGCATTGGCGCCCGCCTTGGCCACGAGCGGCGCATCACCCTCCACGCCCAATACCCGGCCGGCCCTGGCCGCCAAGGGCAGTGTGAAATTGCCCAGCCCGCAGAAAAGATCCAGCACGGAATCGCTCGCCGCCGGC
>JAQGOD010000182.1 GCA_028293775.1 Gammaproteobacteria bacterium | reverse complement strand
GCACAGGATGAAACTGTCCGGCGGCGGATGCCTGATCGCATTCACCGCCTTGAGCGGGGCGATCACCCAGCCGGCCTTTGCAGCCAAGCTCACGGACCTGGAACACACCCGGATCGAGGAACCCCGGCCGGCTGACGTCCCGAGCGATGAGCAGCTGGAAGCGGCGGGCGCCATCATCGGCAACGTGGAAATTGCCACCCGCAACATCTTCGATGAGAGCGACCCTCGCGAAAGAAACGGCTTGTTCCGCCTAGCCGACCGATTGCACGTGCGAACCAAGCACGCCACCGTTCAAGCGCAACTGCTCTTCAAGAGCGGCGATAAGTATCTGGCGCGCAAGCTCGCCGAGACCGAGCGCAACGTGCGGCTTTTGCCCTACGTTTATGACGCGCGCATCGTGCCGGTACATTTCGAAGACGGCAAAGTCGATATCAAGGTCATTACCAATGATGTTTGGACATTGAGCCCCGGCGTTTCCTTCTCGCGTTCCGGCGGCACCAACGACACCAAGCTCAACCTGCAAGATACTAATTTCCTCGGCTGGGGAAAGACTTTGCAGGTGTCCCGCGGCAGCACCGTGGATCGCACCAGCAACACGGTCTCTTGGACCGACCCCAATGTGCTGGGATCGCGGTGGATCTCGGAGCTCACCTACTCAAACTCGACCGACGGCTCGCAGCGCGCGGTGCTGTTGGGGCGTCCTTTTTATTCGCTGGATGCACCCTGGAGCACGAAAATCTCTTCGATCAGTTTCGATCGGACTATTTCGCGCTACAACTTGGGCAATATCGTCGATCAATTCAAGGACAACGAAACTTCCTACGAATTGAGCGGCGGCCTCTCCAGCGGCTTGATAGACGGCTGGGTCAAGCGATGGACTTTCGGCATGCGCTACGATCGCAATCTGTTCGGGCCGGCGAGGCTCAGCTCCGTGCCCGCCAAGATTCTGCCGCCGAACAGGATCCTCTCCTATCCTTTCACCGGATTCGACATCCTGCAGGACGCCTATAAGAAAGTCGGCGATGAAAATCAGATCGGCCGCACGGAAGATTTATATTTCGGCACGCAAGTTACCGGGGAGGTCGGCTATTCCAGCAGCGCCTTCGGCGCGGACCGCAATGCCGTCGTGTTGACCGTGAAAGCAATCCGCGGCCTGGAATTGCCGGTGCAGCAACAGCTGTTTCTGACCGGCGATTTCTCATCGCGCATCGAGGAAGGGCATGCGCGCAATCTGATTGCCGACGCCGCCGCCAAATATTATTGGCGATGGCGTCAGAATTGGCTGCTCTTTGCCGCGATCTCGGGAACTACGACTTCTGCGCTGGATCCTGACAAACAGCTGCTGCTCGGCGGAGATAATGGACTTCGCGGTTATCCGCTGCGCTTCGAATCGGGCACCTCCAGGGGACTCTTCACCGTCGAGCAGCGGGTTTACACCGATTGGTATCCGTTCCGCTTAGTGCGTGTGGGCGGCGCAGTGTTCGCCGATGTAGGGCGAACTTGGGGCAGCGGTGTCGTCGGCAACAGCGATCCGGGGCTGCTCAAGGACGTGGGCTTCGGCCTGCGCTTGGGTAATACACGTTCGGGCTTGGGGAACGTATTGCACGTTGATTTTGCGTTTCCGCTCAATACCATTGCCGGCATCCAGAGATTTCAATTTCTGGTGCAAACGATGCAGAGTTTTTAGGCTTTCGCGGCCTTGCGGCGCCGCGAAATAAGCCACAGGACGCCGAAGCACACCGCGAAGTTCAATACCCACCACCATAGCTGGCGGGCACTGTTCTTGTCCTCAGGTTGCCCCGCAGGTTGGGCAATATCCAAAGTACCTTTGAGACTGTCACGCGCGCCGCCCTGGCTGACTCGAAATTCCACCGCCGCCGCGCCCGGCAATGTCAGATCTTTGCTCTCCAAGGCGTAGCTTCCATCGGTCTCAGCCGTGGCGGGGTGCGCCGTTCCTCGCAAGACGACCGTAACGACCGCATCGCGCACCGGTGTATTGTCTATAAAGCGGCTGACATGAATGCTCATCTTGTCGTCATGGACCAGGGCCACGGCCAGCAAATCCTTCGAGCGCGCCTCCACCCGTGCCGCCGAGGCCGGTGTCTCAGCCCCTACAGGCCCGGCCGTCAACGCGCACAAGACGATGGAGGGAAGCAGTCTTTTCAAAGCATCGCGCCCAGTACGCCCATGACAGTACCTGCAATGCTCGCAAGCACACCGAGCACCGGGAAAAAGGCTTTACGGGCCAGAAAATACAAGGAACACAGCACCAGGCCCAATTCCAAAAAGCCCTCGCCGAGGTCGAAATAGAGCGCGCGATGCTCTTCCACGGTGGTCTCCCTATCCTTCGCCCGCGCTTCTTCCTGAATCTTTTCCGCATCCGCGGCGTATTTTGCGCGTGCGGTCTCCAGCTTTTTCGTCAGGGTCTCTGTCTTGGCGGGATCCAAGGCCAGCGCCTGCATGAGCGTGAGCGCGACCTCCTCGGTATTTTCGCGGATCTTCTTCGCCTGGTAATAAGTCCACTCATCGTTCGACTCGGTTCGATGAATGACCGCTTGGGTATGCGCGCGATGCGAGGCAATCGTTACTACCGACAACAAAATACCGACGACCCCGACCAGAATACCGACGCGACGAGAGTTCGGATCGGCGGCATGTTCGGGGGTGAGTTCAATTTCAGGCATGAGATTTGAGTTTCCTTGGAGAGTTCGAGATCATTTCACCGAGTGCAAGCGGGGATGGCTGCGCGCAATGCCGAGAACACCGCTTCGCACCACTTCGATGATTTCGCCGAATGCGCCTATATGGGCAATGAATTCGCCTATCTCCGATTCCGTGCCGGCAAGCTCGACGATGTAACTAGACGGATTGGCGGACAGCACCTTACCGCCGGCACGCCGCACCGAAGCACCGACGGATTCGATGTTGTGCGCTGCAAGCTGCAATTTGATCAGCAGCAGCTCGCGCGCCAAGTGATCGCCGCTGG
>JAQGOD010000153.1 GCA_028293775.1 Gammaproteobacteria bacterium | reverse complement strand
ATGTGCCGGGTTACCGCTCTCGCGCGCTGACGGGTGTGGGGCTGTGCTTTGCGCACTGGCATTGAATGCAAACCTGTTTACCGACGAGTTGGTCACGCTCATTCCCGAGTCATTCGATGAGTTGATCGGCGCGAAGAATCAGTGACTGCGGAATTCTGATTGCAAGCGCATTGGCAGTCTTGAGGTTGATCACCAACTCGAATTTGGTCGGCTGCTGGATAGGTATGTCTTCAGGTCTGGCTCCCTTGAGAATCTTGTCGATGAAGTAGGCCGATCTGCGCCATAGCTCGAGCAGGTTTACGCCATAGCCGATCAGGCCTCCGGCATCGACGAACTCCTTGCTACCGATCAACGGCAGCCGTTTCTCCAGTGCAAAATTCGCCAGCGTCCGCGCGTTGGCCAGAAATAGTCCATCGTCGATGATCGCCACTGCGTCGACGCGTTTTTGGACCATTGCGGCAAAGGCGTTGTCCAGATCATTGGGTCCCGACGCTTCGAATTGAAGAAGCGCGAGCTTCCTCGATGTCGCGGCGATCTGCATTGCCTTTAGCGCGGGTCCGGTCGATGCAGCATTACCTGGATTCAAAAGCACAGCCACCTGGACAATGTGCGGGATGGCTTCTTTCAGAATCTCCAGTCGCTTTGCAGTGAGCTCAGGGTCAAAGAACGTTGATCCGGTGATGTTCCCGCCCGGACGCGCGAGACTGTCGACAAGGCCCGTGGCAATGGCATCGCCGCTGACCGCCATGACAATCGGAATGGTAGAGGTCGCGCGCTTCAGCGCGCGGGTTCCCGGCGTGATTCGCGCTTTCGTGATCTCCCGCTGACCACGCACCGCCAGCGGTGCCCAAAGCGCGCCAGCGGCCAGCCCGAGAAAAATTTTGCGGCGATAGATCAACCGTGCGCCCCACGCGTTAGACCGTGCAACAGGGTGTCGCAGAACGAGAATTCTACGACAAGCTCTTTCCACCGCCAAACTGCCATCGCCGACCGCTTATCTTTTGACCCGGGAAAACCTGTGTCAACAATGCCTATTGAGGCCTATTTGGCGCCTGCGGTGCGCCCGTTTTCAGAGGCAATCACGCATTTATTTGTTACTCTTGCGAACTAACCTGACCGCTTCCCGAATCCCAAAGGCGTGCCCGGTGCGCTGATCGGAAAAGGACGAAATAGCCGCGTGATGGAAACCTCAGGCTTCGAGCACATACCCGGCGTTGGCGGGAGCACCGAAAGCAGCGAAGCGCTGCCTCGGCACACAATGATCGGCGAGTTCGAAATCGTCGGCACCATCGGTGAAGGGGGCTTCGGCACCGTTTACCTGGCGATCGACCACTCGCTGCAGCGGAAGGTCGCGCTAAAGGAATACCGTCCGGCGCTGCTCGCTACGCGGCACGGTAAATCGGTGATGGTGCGCTCGCAGCGCCATGCCGATGCATTCGAAGCCGGACTCAAGAGCTTCATGAACGAAGCGCGGACGCTGGCGCGTTTCGATCACCCGTCGCTGATTCACGTGTACCGGGTGTGGCAGCAGAACAACACGGCGTACATGGCGATGCCGCTGTGCGAAGGCAAGTCGCTCACTATGGTGATCCGGGAAAACCCCGGTATTGCGACTCAGGAATGGATTACCGGGATGATGTTCCCGCTGCTCGAGGCGGTGAGCACGCTGCACGGCTCGAACATCTATCACCGCGACATCGCGCCGGATAACGTCCTTATCCAGGAAACCGGCACGCCGATGCTGCTCGATTTCGGCGCCGCCCGCCAGATCGCCACGGACAAGACGCAGGCGCTGACCGTGATTTTGAAGCCGGGCTACGCGCCGATCGAACAGTTCGCCGACGATTCCTCGATGCGCCAGGGGCCGTGGACCGACATTTATGCGCTTGGCGCGGTGATGTATTTTTCGATTACCGGCCGCGCGCCGCCGAACGCGGTGGCGCGGCTCGCGTCCGATCCGCTGGCATCGCTGACGAGTTCGATCACCGAAGGCGGCTATTCGACCGAATTCCTCAGCGCGATCGATTCGGCACTGGCCATCCGTCCGCACGAGCGGCCGCAAAGCATCGCCGAATTTCGCGCGTTGCTCGAGCGCGTTCCGGCGCCGCCGATCCAGCAAGGCACCGGCAGCGGTTTCGGCAGCGCCGGCGGCGGCATCGCGATCGCCCCCACCAGCCTCTCGGCCGACGATGCCAACGGCCATCAGGTCACGATCGCGCCGGCGCGCAATGCTTCGGAGCTGGCGCTTGAGCCGATGCAAAGCAGGGCGGTCGCAGGGCCCGAGGTGCAGAAGTCTGCCGAGCCCCCGCCGGTACCGTCGGCGCCCGTGACGGCGCGCGTGGCCGAAGCCTTCGACGCCGTGGCGGCAACCGTCACGCAAACGGCCAGGGTTCTGATCGAGCGCGCATCGCCGCTGCTCAAAACGAAGCGCGGGATGCAGACGGCCGCCGCCACCGCCGCAGTTCTTGTCGTGCTGCTCGCTGCGCTCTTTGTGCGCAATCCTTTCCAGCCGAAACAGGATCTGGCGCAGGACGGCGAGACCGCCGCAAACGCGACGACTGCGATGCCGCCGGCCCCGACGAGCTTGTCCGCATCCGCGACCGACGCTGCAGCAAAAGCGCCGGAGCCGATCGACGCCGCAGCAAGGGCTTCCGCCGCATCGGCGCCGGCGGCTCCATCCCTGTCGCCGCGACCCACGTCCGGCGTGACCACAACCGAAGTCCCCGCGCTCGCTCCGGTCGTCGATGCCGGCGCGGCGGGCAACGGCACGCTGTCGTTCTCGGTCAAACCGTGGGGCGAAGTATTCGTCGATGGCGCCAGCAAGGGCGCCAGTCCGCCGCTCAAGCGGCTGAATCTCGTCGAAGGCACGTACAAGATCGAAGTGACCAATCCCGGTTTTACTTCATTTGCCTCGGAAGTGCAGGTGACACGGAACAAAAGTGTCACGATCACCCACCAATTCAAGTAGCATAAACCGTCGCGGTTCATGCATCCGCGGCGTCAGCGCTTGGAGAGGTAAATGGAGGTGTGGACCGACCGTCTGAAGTCGTGTTGCATGATCCTGCTTGCGGCAGCGATTCAGGCTTGCACGATGCTTCCGCAAA
>JAQGOD010000082.1 GCA_028293775.1 Gammaproteobacteria bacterium | reverse complement strand
CGATACGCGGTTTTAAAATCGTTGATGGTGTTGTGCTGCAAGGCCTTCACCATGTCGCCGACGAATCTTTCGCTATGCACATAGGCCAGGCGCGCTTCCGAATTGCGCTCCTTGAGCTTGTTGGCCACCGCGTGCATCAAATGAGTTTTACCCAAGCCGACGCCGCCGTAGATGAACAGTGGGTTGTAAGCCTTGCCCGGATTGCCCGCGACTTGGATGGCCGCCGCTTTGGCGAGCTGGTTGCTTTTGCCCTCGACGAAGCCATCGAAGGTAAACTCGGCGTTGATGCGGCTGCCGAGTACCGTGGGCGCGAGTTTGCGGACCCTCGCCGACGCCGCCTCATCCCTCGAGCCGGCCGGCGCGGGAGGAATCATCACGCCGGCCCTCGTGCCCACATCGAGGGCCACTTCGGGGGCCATACCGTCGGCAAAGGCCTGAATGAGTTCCTTGATCCGGGGCAATAGATTTTGAGCCAGCCATTCGATGACATACCGATTGGGCGCGAGCAATTTCAGCTCGCCCTCGCGCTCTACCGCCTGCAGGGGCCGCACCCAGGTGTTGAACTGCTGTTCCGGGAGCTCGCCCTCGAGCACTCGCAGACAGCGGTTCCACAGCGACTCCGGCAAGAGCGCTCTCCTTGGGCTTGAGGGTAATGGGGCAAATGATCGAAAGGGCACGGAGTCTAGCTCCAACTTGAAGGGGCGTCTATTGACACATCCATGCACGCTCAGTACCCTTGCCGCCTTTCTTAAACAGCTTAGACCGTTGATTTAACCCGTAGTTTTCGCTCGAGTCGCGCTATGAAACGTACCTTTAACCCCAGTAATCTTCATCGTGCCCGTACCCACGGTTTCCGCGCACGCATGGCCACCAAGAGCGGCCGCCGATTGCTGGCGCGGCGCCGCGCCAAGGGCCGTAAGCGCCTCTGTCCCTAACGCGACAGGCTCGCTAGATCCGTAAACTGAAGTTCGAGCCGCGCAAGCGTTTGCATCAGCCGGCCGAATTTCGTGATGTGAAGCGGCGCGGCAAAAAATTCGCCGACGCATTTTTTAGCTTATCCGTTCTGGCCAATCATGAAACCTATCCGCGCCTGGGTTTGAGTATCGCGACGCGCACGTTCGGCACCGCGGTCGCACGCAATCGCATCAAACGCCTCGCACGAGAGTCCTTTCGTTTGAACCAACATGCATTGCCGCCGGTCGATGTCACCGTCTCCGCACGAGAAGCGGCGCGACTGGCAAAGGGTGCGGACTTGCGCGCGAGCCTCGATGCGCATTGGAAGATGATTTCACAGAAATGGTAAAACCTCGCCAATTTTTACTCTGGAGCATTCGCGGCTACCAGCTTGCGTTGAGCCCCATGCTGGGCGCGCATTGCCGCTTTTATCCGAGCTGCTCTTGCTACGCGCACGCGGCGATCGAACGCTACGGCATTGTGCGCGGCGTTTGGTTAGGGACTCGGCGCCTGCTCCGCTGTCACCCGTTCGCAGAAGGCGGCTACGATCCTGTGCCGGATAAGAGACCGACCAATGCCTAACATCCGCATGATCCTCTGGGGCGTGCTCGCCGCCATTATATTTTTGAACTACCAAACGTGGGTGCATGACTATGAGCCGCCGGTAAGTGCGGCCTCGCAAACCAGCTCGGGATCAGCTGCCGCGCCGGGCGCCGCCGCGCCTGCGAACACCTTGGGCGAGTCGGTCCCGCAGGCGACCACGGCCGCGCCCAGCGCCGCGACGCCGGACGCCGGTTCGCCTGCCGCCGGTTCGCCGGCTGCCGCCGCGCAATCCGCCAACGTTTCCCAGCCGGCCGCCGTGCCTGCCGCATCCTCGTCGGATACAAGCGCGAACATGCTGCTTCAAGTCACCACTGACGTGCTGGATGTGGGCATCAATTTGAAGGGCGGCGAGATGGATCGCGCGGACTTGCTGCAGTATCCGCTTCGCAAGGACACGCCGAACATTCCGGTCAAGCTATTGAGCTATGAGCCGCCTCCCACGCGATACGTGGTGCAAAGCGGCCTCACTGGCGCCGCCGGCGAAGCTGCGCCTACGCATTTAGCCGAGTGGACTTCGGACCAGAAAACATTCGTTCTCGCGCCCGGGGCCGACGAGTTGCGGGTGCCTCTGCACTGGAGCGACGGTCAGGGTCTGACCGTCACCAAAACCTTCGTCTTCAAGCGCGGCCAGTACGCCGTCAGTCTCGAGTACAACGCGAAAAACGACAGCGCCTCGCCGCGGACGTTGGCCTCGTACGCGCAGATCTTGCGCCATTGGGAACACGCCTCGCGTTCCTATTTCGATGTCGAAACCTATTCCTTCAAGGGCCCGGCGGTGTATGACGGCACCAAGCTAAAGGATCTCAACGTCGAGAGTGATTCCGACGCCAAGTTCTCGGGCGTCATCACGGGCGGCTGGATGGCCTCGCTGCAGCACCAATTTGTCGTCGCCGTCGTGCCCCCGGCGGGACAGGCCTATCACTATCAGTTGCAGGTGCTCAATAACGAATACTTGCTGCAGGGAACCGGGCCCATGACGCCGGTGCCCGCCGGCGCCCATGCCCAGTTCCATGAGGAATTCTTTGTCGGTCCGAAATTGCAGTCGCAATTGGCGGGGCTCGACAGGCATCTCGAGCGCACGGTCGATTTCGGCATATTGACGGTGATCGCCCAGCCGTTGTTTACCGGGCTCAACTGGGTGCACAAGATGGTCGGCAATTGGGGCTGGTCGATCATCATCGTCACCGCGCTCATCAAGCTGCTGTTTTATCCCTTGAGCCAGGCGAGCGGCCGCTCCATGGCGAAGATGCGCGCAGTGGGTCCGCGCATGAAGCAGATCCAGGAAACCTTCAAGGACGATCGGGAAAAATTGGGCCGCGCCATGATGGACCTGTACAAGAAGGAAAAGATCAATCCGCTTGCGGGTTGCTTGCCGATGGTGGTCCAGATCCCGGTGTTCATTTCCTTTTATCGGGTGCTGCTCGAAAGCGTGGAAATGCGCCAAGCGCCCTTTCTGCTGTGGATCAATGATCTGTCCTCGCGCGATTTTTATTTCGTGCTGCCGCTGCTGATGGGCGCCGCGATGTTCGCGCAATTCAAATTAAATCCTCCGCCTCCCGATCCCATGCAGGCGAAGATCATGCAATTCATGCCCCTGATCATGACCGGCATGATGGCCTGGTTCCCTTCGGGTCTCGTGTTGTACTGGCTGACCAACACCGTGCTGTCGATCGCGCAGCAGTGGCGGGTAAACCAAGTGGTGGAAGCAGAGGCCGCCAAGCAGCGAAGCTAAAGCTGTGGCTTCACTCGATACCATCGCCGCCATCGCCAGCGCACCCGGGCGCGGGGCGGTCGGGATGATACGAGCCTCCGGACCCGATGTACCGCGCATTGCCGGCGCAATGTTGGCCTCCCTGCCGCCGCCCCGCATGGCTCACGTGGCAAATTTTCTCGGCAGCGACGGCGAGCCCATAGACCGGGGACTGGCGTTGTACTTTCCCGCCCCCGCCTCCTACACCGGCGAGGATGTCCTGGAGCTGCAAGCTCATGGCGGTCCGCTCATCCTCGATTTACTCCTGCATCGCTTGCTGCAGCTCGGCTGCCGCATGGCAAAGCCCGGCGAGTTCAGTGAACGGGCGTTCATGAACGGCAAAATCGATATCGCTCAAGCGGAAGCCATCGCTGATCTGATCGATGCGGGCACCACGGCGGCCGCGCGCGCGGCAGTGCGCTCCATGCAGGGAGAATTCTCGGCGCACATCGGCGCGCTGCAAGCGCAAATCACGGAGCTGCGCACGCTGGTGGAAGCGGCCATAGATTTTCCCGATGAAGAAATCGACTTTCTCCCCGGCAGTGTACTGGGCGATCGCATGGCGAATATTTTTGGGAGCTTCCAGTCCATCACGGATGCGGCGCGCCAGGGCGCGCTATTGCGCGAAGGATTGAATGTGGTGATCGCGGGCAAGCCGAATGCCGGAAAATCCAGCCTGCTCAATCGCCTCGTGGGCGAGGAGATCGCCATCGTAGCCGATCAACCCGGAACCACTCGCGACGTACTGCGCCAGCATGTCCATTTGGACGGGTTGCCGCTCAACCTGATTGACACGGCGGGACTGCGGGTCAGCGCCGATGCAGTGGAGGCCGAAGGTGTGCGCCGCGCGATGAGCGAGTTAGCCCGAGCGGACCGCGTACTCTACGTGTTGGATGCTGCCGCAGCGGAAGCCGATCGCGTGCCCTTGAATTGGCGCGCCGAGCTTGCCGACCTGCCGCCCGGCGTGCCCGTCACATTGGTGTTCAACAAGATCGACCTCACGCACGCGGCCGCCCGCCTCGACGAATCACATGAACCGGCACAGATTTTCTTGAGCGCCAAAACAGGCGACGGCTTGAGCTTGCTGCGTTCTCACCTGAAAAAAAGTGCCGGATATCGCAGCGGAGAGTCGGGCGCGCTCTCGGCGCGGCGCCGTCATCTGGATGCGCTTGCGCGGGCCCGAGCTTGCGTGGCGCAGGCGGGTGAGATTTTGAGGAGCACACGCGCTTTCGAGCTTTTCGCCGAGGAATTACGCCGGGCCCAGCTGGCGTTGGGGGAGATCACGGGGACTTTGAGCAGCGACGATCTGCTCGGCGAGATCTTTCGCAGTTTCTGTATCGGTAAGTAACGTCGCCGATTGGCGACATCAGACGTGCTGTTTGGTATCCAGATCGGCGATGCTTTCGACATCGACCGATCGTGCCAAGCGGACGAGCACCCCGAGAGCAATGAAGGCACCCAACGTGATAATCGCGGTCATGAGCGGAAAGCGCCAAAATAACCACAGCATTGTGGCCGCAGATACGGCCAGTATTGCTAAAAAAGCAACGATACCCATCCGTGTGGATGATGCTGAGCCCGCCATGCCGATACCCCCGGGATGCCTTGACGCCAATGGGAACAGTATACATAGGGTCTATGAGAACGCTATACAGCAATCCCCGTAATTTTTTCATGCCGCAGCTCACACTATTGAACGATCCTACAAAAGTCCCGGTTCACCGCTACTGAACGCTCACACAATAGCGGCTATCCGAGCATGCTCTCACGGCGCCAGTGCCGCGCCGTCAGAATGAACAGCAACAGGGCGAGCCCGAGCGACGCGGCGGCCGACACCAAAATATCCTGCAGGCTTATCGGTTCGTCCTTGAGCACGCTGGTCATCAGCAGGTGCTGGCTCAATGAGGGTATGAACATCAGCGTGCTCTTGGTTTTCAGCGAATAAATGCTGGCGAATGCGATCGGCAGCGTGGGCACCAGCAGCACCGTGGTCAGATAGGTCTGTGCCTCTCGGTAGGAGCGTGTGAACGAGGCAACCAGCGTCATGAGCGTGGCCCCCAGGGGTACGAAGGGCAAACAGATCGCAAAGAAAATCAGCGCCGTTTCAAAGCCCAAATTGGCGCTCATGCCGACGCGTTCGAGCGGCACGAAGCGAAATACGCAGACGAATGCGGTCAGGCTCAGGGCCAGCGATATGCACATAAAGGCGCAAGTTGCGAGCACTTTGCCGCCCACCAATGCACTGCGCGCCACGGGCAAACTCAATAGAGCTTCCAGCGATCCACGCTCGCGTTCGCCGGCGGTGGAATCGATCGCCAGGTACAGGCCGCCCATGAGCAGTGCGAACAGCACGAAATAAGTCATCAAGCCGAGCACCACGACGGCGCGTCCGGTGGGAGTGGCGACGTCGACTTCATTGACGGCGACCGGCAGAGACAGCAGCGGACTCACACCTCGCATCTGCAGCCGCAATTGCGCGATGCCGCTGCCATAGGCTCCGAGAATTGCGCGCGCTCGGTCCGCGAGCTTGCGCGTTTGCGAATCAGCGCTATCGGCGAACAACAAAACCGGCGCCGGCTTCGCCGCCGTGAACAGTTGCGGATAGTCCGCAGGCACCAGCAGCACCACTTGCGACACGCCGCCGCGCACGGCGGCGCGTGCCTCATTCTCCGACAGGTCTTTCTCGGTGAGCTTGACGCCGCGCCCCTTGAGGTATTGAACAAGTCCCGGGGCGTATCGACTTCCCGAGATCGTGATCTTCAGGGGCACGTCCGACTCGACCACACTTTGCTCGAGCATGCGCGAGACCATGACGCCAAACAGTATGGGCCCGAATAACGGGCCGAACAGCAGTGCCGACAACAGGGTGCGCCGATCACGCAGGTTCTCGAGAAATTCTTTGCAAAAGACGACGAGCAGCGTGCGCATTCAGCTGACGCCTTCCGTGTCCCCGAGCACTTGCAGAAACGCCTCTTCCAAGGTCGCGGTGCCGCTGCGCTCGCGAATATCCTGCACGGTGGCATCCGCCAAGACCCGGCCGCGGCCAATAATGACCACCCGATCGCACAGCGCGGCCACTTCCTGCATGACATGCGAGGAGAACAGCACGCAACGCCCCTGCGCCTTCAATGCCAACAGCATTTCGCGCAAGTTGCGGATGGCCATCACGTCCAATCCGTTGGTGGGCTCATCGAGCACCACATTTCCCGGGTCGTGAACCAGCGCGCGGGCCAAGGCCACCTTGATGCGTTGGCCCTGAGAAAAACC
>JAQGOD010000079.1 GCA_028293775.1 Gammaproteobacteria bacterium | reverse complement strand
AATAGGCGACCCTGCGGTTGCCGGCATCGATCCAATCCTTGTCGAAGCCTTCGAGCTGGTATTTAAAATGGATGCGTTGCGGCACCAGCAGGCTGAGCGCGGTGTATTGAAATTCCCATTGCTCAGGACCAGGACTTACCTCGATATTTTCAAGAGAGTGCAGCGGTGCGCCATCGACGGAGACTTGCTCGATGTGAACGGGCGGCGGCTGGGCGTTCAATCGAATGTGGGCGGGATCGACTCTCACCAGGCCGCGATTGCTGGGAAACCACAGCAGGCCGTCCGGCGTGCGACAGCCGGCGGATGTGTTGCCGCCGTCGAATTCAGCAGTGCGCAAGCCGTCCGCTAAGCCGTATATATGAAATTCCGGCACCGCCCCGCCCTCAGTCGCTAATGTGTCGAGCGCGGCCCGAGATACGGACATTAATCCCTTATTGGTCGTTATCCAAAGCCGATGTGTATCATCCTCGAGCACTTGCAGGATCGTCTCGCGAAGCGCGCTGCCGAAGCGCGCCAGTGAGATCAATTTCCCGTCGCGCCACAATGCCAAGCCGTCGGCCGTGCCGAGCCAGACCACGCCGCGCTCGTCCTCATGCATCGAAATGACATACTCGCTGGGCAGACCTTCGGCGACGCCAAAATGAATCGTGCCGTTCGGGCCAATGACGTAGAGGCCTTGAGTCTCGGTTGCGACCCACAGTCTACCGGCGTGGTCCTCATGGATGAGGCGCACTGCGGTGTGGACTGACCCCAGCAGTAGCGGCTGCATGGGACTCACCGTTTCATGCTCGATGAGATCCAAGCCTTCATTGGTGCCCACCCAAAATCGGCCTCGCCGGTCTTCGACGATGGCCTTAACGGTGTTCCCCGACAGACCGTTCTGGCGGTTGAAGACTTTCATGCCGCTCTGGTCGATTCGGTAGACGCCTGCGCTTTCGGTGCCTACCCAAAGCGCCTCTTTCCGGTCTTCGACTATCGCGCGCACCTGGACGTTCTCGTAGCCGCGCGGTCCTGCGATGTGATCAAAGTGTCCATCGACGTAGCTGCTGAGGCCGCCATTCGAACCGACCCAGACTCCGCCGCTCTTGCGCGGCGTCACGCTCCAGGTCAAGTTGCCCTGCAATCCTTCAGGTACGCCTGCCGTCACGAATCGAGCATCGCGCAACCGCAGTAGGCCGGTGGCATAACTGCCGACCCAAAGACTTCCCTCGTCA
This sequence comes from Gammaproteobacteria bacterium, assembly GCA_028293775.1. The sequence continues at coordinate 2,607 of JAQGOD010000079.1, read as the reverse complement.
TCCTCGAGCAGCGAGCGCAAATCGCTCGCAGGGAATTCATTGTCAGTCAATGCTGCGAGTTGTCCATCACTCCACCGCAGCAATCCCTCGCCCTGGGTTGCGATCCACAAATTGCCGTCGCGGTCTCGCGTCAAGGCGCTCACCTTTGTCCCCAGGCGTCCGGGTTGCGCGACCAGGTCGAAGTGATCGCCGGAGCGTTGATAGAGTCCGCCGTTTGCCGTTCCCACCCACAGTGCTCCGTCGACGTCCGCGTGCATCGCGGTGACCGATTCCGGTCCTGCAGCGCCCAGCGGCATGACCTCAAAGTGCCGGCTGTCGAATCGCTGCAGCGCCCCGAGCGTTCCCACCCACAGCACTCCGTCGTGGTCCTCGAGCAGTGCCTGAATGTGGTTGTCCTGTAGCCCGTTTGTTCGGTCGAACGAGAGGGTACGTCCACCGTAGATTTCAAATAGGCCCCTATCGGTGCCTACCCACAGCCGGCCCCCTTTACCTTCCGCAATGGCCTGCACTGTCGCGTGCGCCAGTGCGGCGCCTGCGGCGAGCGGCGCAAAGTGGCCCCGCTCATAGAAACCCAGACCGTCCTTGGTTCCTATCCACATGCGGCCGGTATGATCGACAAAAAGAACGGAAATGTGCTTGTTCGGCACCGCTGGTTCGTTTTCATTGGTGAATACGCTGAACCGCGCACCATCGAAGCGTGCGAGTCCTTCCTGAGTGCCTGCCCACAAATAGCCATCCGGGGTTCGAGCTATCGCCCGGGCAGAGTTCTGCGGCAGCCCCTCCGAACTCTGCCAGTTGTCGAGTACGTATTGGCTTGGCCGCAACGTCGGGTCCAATGCGCGCGCCGGCCCGCAGACTGCCGCAAGCAGGACGATGAGTACAATCGCGAAAATCTGCCTCGCGCCGACGTGCCGAAGGATCTGGACAGGCATTGCTGTTACTTTTGGCGCTTCCATTCCATAGTGCGGCCAGTGTGCCTCTAAAGGACAGCTATATGATTGACGCGGTTATCATTTCCACTGCGCGCATGCAGGACGCGCTGGGTTAAATTCCAAGCCAAAGCGAGACATAGACGCCGCGTTGCGGCGGTTTGCCGGCGTCCCCTGGCTATGCGGTCGGCGCGTCCACGGCGAACAACTCTTTCTCAATGTCTTGGAAGGCTTTGAATTCCAGCGCGTTGCCGCTGGGGTCCAGGAAAAACATGGTCGATTGCTCACCCGTCTGGCCCTTGAATCGTGTGTAGGGCTCGACGACGAACGCAATGCCATGGCGTCGTACCCGGGCCGCGAGATCATCCCACTGCGCTGGACGCAGTACGACGCCGCAATGCGGCACCGGGACTCCTTGCCCATCCACGGGGTTGTAATGGCTCGACAGTTTGCCGGTGCGGCCGAGTTCGGGATTGAGATGGCACACGAATTGATGGCCGAAAAGATTGAAGTCCACCCAGTGATCCGAGCTGCGACCTTCAGTGCAGCCTAAGACGCCCGTATAGAAACGGCGTGCCTCCACGATATCGCGAACTTGCACTGCGATGTGAAAAGGCGTCAGCGGCTGATTCATGAGTTGGGCTCCATGTTGTCGGGTGACTGCATTTTCCCACAGCCCGACGGCCGTATCGAGCGATGCTTGTGCCGTATAGCGCAGCTAAGCGGCGCTGCCCTCGATCCACGTGCGGGTCACCTGCAGATCATCATCCAGCAGCGCCAAATTTGCCCGGTAGCCGGGTGCGATTCGGCCGAGCTCCCGATCAAGCCCGAGGAATGCCGCCGGATGCTCGCTCGCCATGCGTGCGGCTTGAGCAAGGTCCAAGTCCAGCAGTGCGACCGCATTGCGTACCGCGGTGGCCATATCCAATCCGGTGCCGGCCAGCGTTCCGTTCTCATCGCGGCAGACGCCATCCTTGACATGAATGGTGCGCCCCTGCAGCACAAAGCTGGGCTCGGACGAGCCGACGGGAGGCATAGCATCGGTGACCAACATAAACTTCTCATGCTGCTTGCAGCGCAGAGCGAGCTTTAGCATAACCGGGTCCACATGGTGTCCATCGACGATGATGCCGCACCAGGTATTCGGATCGTAGAGCGCCGCACCGACGATTCCCGGTTCGCGAGGCGCCAGCGGCGCCATGGCATTGAATAGATGCGTGAAGCCGCGAACGCCATGTGCGATCGACGCCGTTGTCTGAGCGAAATTGGCGTCACTGTGACCGGCGGAGATCAATATGCCGCGGGTGGCAAGTTGCGCGATCATTTCGGTTGTGGTCATCTCCGGCGCTAGAGTCAAAACGGTCCGACCACCCCGCAGGCTACATAGCAAAGAGACAGCCGCGTGGTCCAATCGCCGCAGATGCTTCGGATCGTGCACACCGCGCCGCGCCCAGTGGAGGAATGGACCTTCGATATGAATGCCAAGACCGCCGGGCAAGCGCGCGTCAAGTGCGGCTTGAACCGCTGCGATTGCCTGCGCGATGGTGTCAAGGTCATCGCTGATAAATGTCGGCAAGAATCCGGTGGTGCCGAATTGCCGGTGAGCCGAACCGATTGACTGGATTGATTCCAGGCTGGGATCGTCGTTGAAAAGTACTCCGCCGCCGCCGTTCACTTG
>JAQGOD010000052.1 GCA_028293775.1 Gammaproteobacteria bacterium | reverse complement strand
AAGCGGCATCCGGAACTGCTTCAAGACGCTGTGCGGCGCCTCATGGAACGGGGCGTGTTGCGGCAAACGGTGGGGACAGAATTCCGACGGGCGTGGTACTTGTTGGTGCTGGACCGCTGGTTTACCGCCTTTGCTTGATGCGCCGCGAATTCTCTTTATTCCAGTTTCCGGTGCCTTCGGTATGGGCGAGTACGCACGTAGCTTGAGTATCGCGCACAGCGTGCGGCGGCAATGGCCCAAGGCCGATATCCACTTTCTATTGAGCCGGCAGGCACCCTATGCAGCGGCGGCGCCGTTTCCAGCGACCTTGTTGGACTCATCGCCCACATTCCATACGGCGGCCGTCCGTGCATGGATCCAAAAATTCCAGCCTCACGTCGTGATTTTCGATAACGCGGGCCGAACCGCGCAACTGCGCGCTGCGGCTCGAGCCGGAGCGCGAATCATCTTCATTAGCTCGCGCTCCCGCCAACGACGCAAGGCGTTTCGCTGGCGGTGGATGCGCCTGCTCGATGAACACTGGTTTGCTTACCCGCAGTTCATCGCCGGCGGCCTCAACTTTCTCGAACGCATCAAGCTCGCGGCGCTGGGGAAACCCGTGGTGAGGTATCTCGACGTGATTCTGTCCCGAGCTGCATCGAACGAGGATTCGGTGAGGGCGCGGGCGGGGTTGCAGTCCGATGCCTACGTGCTGCTCGTCCCGGGCGGCGGGACCGGGCATCCGCGCGCCGCCGATGCCGCGGCGATCTTCCTCTCGGCTGCGAATACACTGGCGAACACCGGCATCTCGACGGTATTTGTGGGCCCGGGCGGCGCGGGCACGCCCGGAGCGCCGGGCAAACTCTTCTCCTTCGATTCGCTGCCGCAATCGGAGCTTGCAGAGCTGCTGGGCGGGGCCAAGCTGGTGATCACCAATGGCGGCTCCACGTTGCTGCAAGCGATTGCCTGCGGGCGCGCCTGCGTCGCCGTACCCATCGCACAGGATCAGTCGCAGCGCATACAGCGCTGCGTCGAGGCCGGCGTGGCGAAGCAGGCCAAGCTCGATTCGAGCAGCATCGCGCGGGTGGCCGAGGAACTTTTGCGCGATGAAGCTGCGCGTGCGGCCCTCGCGCGGCGCGCAACCGATCTTGGGTTGGCCGACGGCGTCGAAGTGGCGCTGCGCGCCTTGACTGGACTGCTCGAAACGGCTTAAGGAACTGGCCATGTCCAATATCGTCTTGCTGGGATATGGACTGGACCAACCATCATTTAGGCACCGCATGCGCACCCTGGTGGACCCGCTGCGCGACGCCGGTTGGCAAGTACGTACCGAGCGCTTTCCAAGCGGGCGTTACGGGCTGCGCACTTGGGAGCGGCGAGAACTGTTTCGCTGGGCCGATGTCGCGGTGCTGCATCAGATCAAGCTCAGCTCGATCGAGGCGCGCCTCTTTGCCGCCTACAGCCGCGGCCTCATATTCGATGTCGATGATGCCATCTATGTTCGCAAGCCGCGGCGGCTCGGCGATGTTCCGGACGAATCCGCTTGGCGCAAGAAAAAATTTGCCGCCACCTGCCGCTGGGCCGATGCGGTCGCGGCGGGCAATGACGTGCTCGCGGGCGTCGCGCGCACCTCGGCCAAGGAGGTGGTGGTGCTGCCTACCTCGATCGATATTGCGAGCTACCAACCCGCCACGGCGGGAGCCGCCGATCCGCCCACCATCGCTTGGATCGGCAGTCCCGAGAATCTCATTTACTTGGATATGATTAGACCTGCGCTGGCGCGTCTCACCAAACGGCACGCCACGCTCAAGCTGCGCGTGATTTGTTCAGAGTTTCCTCAGTGGGGCGATGTCGCGGTAGAGCGCGTCGCCTGGAGCTCGGCCACCGAAGCGCAATCGCTGGCCGGCGCACACATCGGTGTGATGCCCCTGACTGACGATGCCTGGTCGCGCGGCAAGTGCGCCTTCAAGCTGCTGCAGTATATGGCCGCCGCGCTTCCGTGCGTGGCATCGCCGGTTGGAGCAAATACCGAAGCCGTGCTGGACGGAATCAACGGCTTTTACGCGACGGATGTCGATGAGTGGGAACGGAGCCTGGAGCGCTTGATCGTCTCGCCGCAACTTCGCGCAAGCTTCGGTGCAAAAGGGCGCGCACACGTGCAGGAACGCTATTCCCTGCGCGCTTATCAGGACAATTACTTGTCGCTGCTTGCCCGAGTCGCATCGCCCTGATCTCGCGGCAGACCAGTGAAGCCGGTATGCTGCGCACATGCATTCCGTGCATACATACCAGATCCTCAACCACTACACATCGCCCCAGGAACTCGATCCGGGCTTTGATGTGTTGGATAACTCGGCCAACGAGCGGCCCGACTGGTATGAATATTGGCCGATCAGAACATTTCTCCTGAATCGGACGCTGGATGAGAATGCGTTCTACGGATTTTTGTCGCCCAAATTCAAATTGAAAACCAATCTAGGCGCGGCCGAGGTTCGGGCCTTTATTGCAGCTTCCCCGCCCGACACCGACGTGATCCTGTTCAGTCCCAGTATCCACAACAGCGCTTTTTTTCTGAATGTTTTCGAGCACGGCAATGCGGAACATCCGGGGCTCGCCCAAGCGGCGCGCAATTTTTTTGCGCGGATCGGATATCCGCAGCCGCTCGAGGATCTGGTGTCGGATTCCAGAAATACCGTGCATTCGAATTACTTCATCGCCAAGCCGAGATTCTGGAGGGCGTGGCTTAAAATTACCGAACAATTGTTTGCGATCGCTGAAATGCCCGACGATTCCCTGGGCAGCCAATTGCGTGCGCCTACCGAGTATCGCGGCAGCCGCAATGTGCAGATGAAAATATTCCTGATGGAAAGGGTGGCCACGTGGATCTTGGCCACCGATCGTAGTTTTCTCGCGCGTGCGCGCGATCCTTTCGCAGCTCGTTCGCGAATTTACAAGCTACCGTTAGCGATCATATGCGATGCACTCAAGATTGCCTATTGCACGCAGGGGCGTAAGCAGTACAAGGATGTTTTCCTGATGCTGCGCGGCTTCGCTAAACTGTGGACATTGCAGGTTAGGGCGAGCGGTGCACTCAAGGTAGGGTCGGCTAGGCCGTACCTGCGAACCTTGAGATCGTATTGGGACAAAAAGGCGGAATAAGCCATTACACAGCCAAGGCCAGGCTTCTGGCAGGATCGCCGGGTGTTTTTGACCGGACATACCGGCTTCAAAGGCGCGTGGATGGCCCTATGGCTTAGGCTGTTGGGTGCCGAGGTCACCGGCTACGCGCTAGCGCCGCACACCGAGCCCAATATGTTCGCACTGCTGGGCATGAATTCAGGGTCTCACATCGGCGACATCCGCGACGAAGCGAAGGTCCGCGATGCACTGATCGCCGCTGACCCGCACATCGTAATCCACATGGCAGCGCAGGCGCTGGTCAGAGAATCGTACCGCGACCCGATCGGCACGTACGCGACCAATGTGATGGGAACAGCCATCCTGTTGCAGGCGTGCCGCGCGCTCGACCATCTGGAGGGCATGCTCATCGTAACCAGCGACAAGGTGTACGAAAACCACGACGAGGGCCGGCCTTTCATCGAGAGCGATCGCTTGGGCGGACATGATCCTTATAGCAATAGCAAGGCCTGCGCGGAGCTGTTGACGGGCAGTTTCCGCGAGAGTTTTTTTAGCGGAGCAGCGCCGATCGCCACGGTGCGCGCGGGTAATGTCATCGGCGGGGGGGACTGGTCTGCCGACCGGCTCATACCTGACTGCATTCGCGCGCTTGCGGCAAACGAAGCCGTGATATTGAGATATCCCAACGCGACCAGGCCCTGGCAACATGTGCTCGAGCCGCTATCGGGCTACTTGACCCTGGCGCAGGCTTTGGTGGACACACCGGCCGACGCTCCGCGCGCTGTCAATTTCGGCCCAAACCCGTCATCCTTTTGTACGGTGCACGAAGTGGTGGACGCCTTTAGCGCAAGGTTTTCAGGCAAGCCCGGCTGGAGGCCCGAT
>JAQGOD010000157.1 GCA_028293775.1 Gammaproteobacteria bacterium | reverse complement strand
GCCTGCAACGGCAGGCTGCGCGATGAGCCGCCGACCGACACGGTGTAAAGACCCGGCAGCCAGGCCCACTCATCTTTCTTTTCGTCGAACACGGCGAGGGTGAGCGGTTCCATCGAAATCGACACGGTTTTTTCTTGGCCGGCTTTCAGTGCCACCCGTTGCCAGCCGGCGAGACGCCGGAAATGCTCTGCGCTCGCGCTGGGCAATGCGACGTACAGCTGCGCAATCTCCGTGCCGTCGAGGTGGCCGGTGTTCGCCACCGTGAAACTCACGGTGCGCGCTTTGGGATCGACCTTCAAGTTCTCGTAGTGAAAGGTGGTATACGAGAGGCCAAAGCCAAAGGGAAACTGCGGCTGCTTGCCTTCAGAGTCGAACCATTTGTAACCGAAGCGCGCGCCTTCGCTGTAATCGGCGGGAAAGGATTGCTTCTTAGGCGCATCTTGGACCCAAGCCCCCTCGGAGGGATCGGGAACGGAGCGGGGCGTAAGGCCGAAGACTTCGGTGTGGGGCAGATCGCTTTCGGTTTTCGGAAAGGTGATCGCCAGCTTCGCGGACGGCACCACGCTGCCGAAGAGCAGATTGGCGATGGCCTGGCCGCCGCCGATGCCGGGATACCAGGCTTCCACCACACCCGCGACCGAATCGATCCACGGCATGGTCACGGGGTTTCCCGTGACGAGCACGACCACGGTGCGCGGATTGGCGGCCGCGACCGCTGCGATGAGCTCGTTTTGCCGGTGCGGCAGCGACAGCGTGGGCGCATCGCCTTCCTCGCTCATGTATTGATCGGCAAACACGATGGCGATGTCCGCTGCTTTGGCAAGCGCAGCGGCGGAGCTGGGATTCTCCCCTGCATCGAATTTCACCTCGGCGCCGCGCGCGTGCTCGCGGATGTAGCGCAGCGGCGCCGACGGAAAATACACGGCCTTGCCCCATTGGGTCGGGGATGTCTGATCGATGGCATTGCCGCCCGGGGCATCGACCTGCGCCGAACCGCCGCCGGACATAATGCCCACATCGGCGTGGGCGCCGATCACGGCGATGGACTTATGCGAGCCGGCATCGAGCGGCAGAACTCCGCTGTTTTTGAGAAGCACGATGCTTTCTTCGGCTATGTGCTGCGCATCGATGAGGCCTTTGAAGGGGTCGATCACCTGTCGCGGGAACGGCGGATGGTCCACGACGCCGGCCGCGAACATCGAGCGCAACAGCCGGTGCACCATGTCATCCAGGCGCCGCATCGGGACCCGCCCGCCGATCACGGCCTGCTTGAGCGGCTCGCCCAAAAATTCTTCACCCGGCATTTGCACATCGAGCCCGGCCAGCACCGCCTTGTCGGTGGAGTGCGTGCCGTCCCAATCCGAGACCACGAAGCCGGGAAATTTCCACGCGCTCTTCAGCACCTGAGTGAGCAGCCATTCGTTCTCGCAGGCCCAATCACCCCGCACCTTGTTATAGCTGCACATCACCGAGGCGGGATGTCCGATGCGAATGCCGATCTCGAAGGCCAAGAGGTCGCTTTCGCGGGCGCCCTTCTTCGAAATTCGCACATCGACGACCGTGCGGCCGGTCTCTTGGTCGTTCAAGGCAAAGTGCTTGATGTCGCCCATGATGTGGTTGTCCTGCACGCCGCGGATCACCTGGCCCACCATCATGCCGGCGAGCAAGGGATCTTCGCCGGCGTACTCGAACAGCCGGCCGTTGCGGGGCTCGCGCGCGAGATTGACGCCGCCGCCGATGGACTGGTTGTAACCTTGAGCACGCAGTTCGCGGCCGAGCACATCGCCGTACAAATGTGCGCCTTCCGGATCCCAGGAGCAGGCGGCCGCCAGTACCGAGGGCAGCAGCGTGGAATAGCGGCCTTGCGGGGCGGACATGCGAATGCCCACCGCCGAATCGGCCTGCTGCACGGCAGGGATGCTCAAGCGAGGGATTCCCAAGATCTGACCGGCGCCGCCGTTGTTGTCGGACGGCACCGGAGCGCCCGCTTGCAACGGCCCCCAACCGATGCCATGCACCAGTTGGATCTTTTCATCGAGCGTCATTTGCGCGATGACCAGATCCGCCCGCCGGTCCGGGTCAAGCGATGCGTTCATCCAAGGCTGCGCCGCCGCGCAGATGCCCGCCGGTGCCGCGAGACACAGTGCAATCGCTAAACTTAAACAGCGTGGCATGGCTAACCCGGGGCTTAAGATCAGTGGCGCAGCTCTTCGACGAGAGGCGCGGCAGTGCGCTGGCGATTGCAGGCGGCCGCGAATTGCTTGACCCATAGGCCGCTGCGCTTGAGGATGCGCGCCTGCGTCGCATAATCGACGTAGTAGATGCCGAAGCGCTTGGTGTAGCCAAGCGCCCATTCGAAGTTATCCATCAGCGACCAGACGAAGTAGCCGCGAACATCGACGCCTTGATCGATCGCCTCGGCAACCGCGCGTATATGCGATTCGATATAGGCTCGCCGTTCTTCATCGTGGACCGCGCCCTCGACTAGCGTGTCCTGGTAGGCCGCGCCATTTTCCGTGATGTAGAGCGGC
>JAQGOD010000485.1 GCA_028293775.1 Gammaproteobacteria bacterium | reverse complement strand
CCACATGTTTTCGCGCCGCACCGTGATCAGCTTGGCATCGATCAATGCTTTCATCGCGTCCTGCACCTGACGCTCCATGCGGATCAATGCGCCGGATGGGTCCCCGGGCGCGGGGGCTTGAATCGAGATCGGGTTGCTCTGCTGGCCCTGCGAATTTTTGAACATGATGAGCTTGGTCGGCGTGATGCCCACCAGAGGCTTATCGCCGCCTTTGCCCGGCTCCTTCTCCCCAAGATTCACCGGCTGCATGCTTTTGGGCTGGCCATTGAAGGCGGCAATCATTGCGTCGGACAGCACCCGAAACTTTCCCTCATTGACCGACGACATGGCATACATCACGGTAAATAACGCAAACAGCAGCGTGACCAGGTCGCCGTAGGGAATGGCCCAGGCTTCGTGGTTCACATGATCTTCGTGTTTTTTCTTGCGAGCCATTAGTGGTGGAAGTAGCCTTGCAATTTCGATTCGATGTTGCGCGGATTCTCGCCTTGCGCGATGGCGATGAGCCCCTCGATCACCATGGTGCGTACCTGCGATTGGCCGTGAATCACGGCTTTGAGCTTGTTGCCCATGGGCAAGAACAGGAGGTTGGCGAAAGCGATGCCATAGATGGTCGCGATGAAGGCCGCGGCGATGCCGTGGCCGAGTTTCGAAGGATCATTGAGGTTTTGCATGACGGCCATCAAGCCCATGACGGCGCCGATTATCCCTAAGGTGGGCGAGTAGACGCCCATGGACTCGAATACCTTCGCAGCTTGGGTGTCGAAGTGTTCCATGGTCTCCAGCTCGATCTCCATGCTGGAGCGGATCGCATCCGGCTCCCCGCCGTCCACCAAGGACTGCAAGCCCTTTTTTAGAAAATCGTCTTTCTCGCCCTCGACGGCGGATTCCAGGCCCAGCAGGCCTTGTTTTCGCGCAATGTTGCTCCATTCGATGATCTTTTCGATCATGGCTGCCGGATTTTGGCGTGGCGGCATGAAGACCCAGGAAACGATTTTCCATGCACGCAAGAATGTGGCCATGGGCGTCTGCACCAGGCTGGCGGCCAACGTGCCGACGACCACGATGACGAAAGCGGCACTGCCAACCAGCGCCCCGGCGCTGCTGCCTTTGAGGATCGCGCCGCCGATGATTGCGATCAGCGCCAGCACGATGCCGATGATGCTTAAAATATCCATGATTAGTTTGGCTTGAGCCACTCCGACAAACGCGCCCGCAAACGCACCAGCGCCTGGCCGTGGATTTGGCACACGCGGGATTCGGAGACCTCGAGCACTTCGCCGATTTCACGCAGGTTCATTTCTTCGTCGTAATACAGTGAGAGCACCAGTTTCTCGCGCTCCGGCAGCCCGCTGATGCCGTTGGCCAGCGCACCGCGGAAACCCGCATCCTCCATATCGTCCAAGGGACCGGGGCCCTCATCCCGCGTGTGGTCGGCCGGGCTTGATTCGTCCTCGCTCGAACCCAGTTGATCGAAACTGAACAGGCGGCAGCTCGCGGCGTCCTGCACCAGCTTGTGATAGTCCTCGATCGACACGCCGAGGCCCTCCGCGATATCGGTCGGGCTTGCGTCATGACCCTTCGCGTTCTCTAACTTGCGCACCACATCGGCCATTTCGCGCATGTTTCGATGCACTGAGCGAGGCGTCCAGTCGGATTTGCGCACCTCATCGAGCATGGCGCCGCGTATGCGGATGCCCGCGTAGGTTTCGAAATTGGCGCCCTTGGTGGCCGAGTAATGCTTCGCCGCGTCCAACAAGCCGATCATGCCGGATTGGATCAAATCATCGACTTCGACATTCGGCGGCATGCGGCTGACCAGGTGGTAGGCAATGCGCTTCACCAAATCGGCATGTTTCAGCACCAATTCTTGCTGCGGCACCTCGTTCACCGGAACGTGCCCGGCCGCAACCGGCTTCGCGCCGCGTTTTTGGGTGTTCGTGTACTGTGTGCTTGCTCTCATTGCAATACCGTCGAGGGCTCAATCCTGGCCCCTACCATCCGTTCGACAAAAAATTCAAGGTGACCCCGTGCCCCTTGAGGCACAGACCACTTATCGGCCTTAGAGGCCAGATTCTTGAGTGCTATGGAGGAAATTGATGCGGGATACGCGTCCACCACGGCCGTCTGCCGCTGCACCGCTCGGCGCAGGTAGTCATCAAACGGTACGGAACCGGCGAACTCGAGCGTCACATTGAGAAATCGGTCACAAACGCGCGCAATTTTTTGGAAAAGATCCGGACCTTCCCCGGAGCGGCGGGTCTGGTTCGCCAGGATTTGAAAGCGCTGCACGCCATGCTCGCGGCTCAACACCTTGATGAGCGCGTAAGCGTCGGTAATGGACGCCGGCTCATCGCAAACGACCACCAGCACGTGATGCGCGGCCTGACTGAATGTCATGACGCTGTCGTGCAAGCCTGCCGCGGTGTCGACCACGAGTACCTCGACTTGATGATATAGATCGCTGAAGGCGCGAATGATGCCCGCGTGCTCGGCCGGCGACAGGCTCGCCATGCGTTTGACGCCCGATGCCGCCGGCACGATTTGCAGGCCGTGCGGCCCGGTAACGATGGCATCTTCCAAAGAACATTCGCCTTGAATGACATGACCCAGATGGAACCGCGTGTGCAGCCCCAGCACGACATCGACATTGGCGAGGCCGAGATCGGCGTCCACCAGCATGACATCGCGCCCCTGTGCGGCAATCGACACGGCGAGATTGGCGGACACGGTGGTCTTACCCACCCCACCCTTGCCGCCCGTGACGGCGATGACCTTGACGGGCCGAGATGAGTTGATCTCCGCTAAGGCTGCGGCGCGATCGGGTGAGAGTCGGCTATCACGCATGGGCGGATGCCCGGCCGAACTTGCGCGCCAAAGCCGCTTCGTCCCGCGCCGGCGGCGCGCGCTCCTTGAGCTTCAAAGCGGCGCGAATCAACCAGACTCGCTTCTGATGCGCGGCATGCAGATCGTCCGGCACGCGTTGACCGTCGCACACATAGGCAATTTGCAGCTTGTGGCGCAAGGTAACCGAAATTACCGCGCCGAGGCTCGCCGCCTCATCGACCTTGGTGAGCACGCAAGCCGCCGGAGCCGCTTGCGCAAACGAACGTACGATCTCCTCTAACGCGTGCCCTTCGCCCTGGGCGGGGAGTGCCAACAGGACTCGGGCCCGAGCGGCGCCCAATTTAAGCGCCGCGAGTTGTTCGGTAAGGCGCACGTCGCGCGGTCCCATCCCGGCCGTGTCGATCAAAATCAATTTCTTGGATTTCAGCCGTTCCAGCACTCGGGCTAATTCTCTGCCGTTATTTGCCGTGTGCATCGGCGCGGCGAGAATTCGCGCGTAGCTGCTCAGTTGCTCGCGTGCGCCGATCCGGTAGCAATCGGTGCTGATCAGCGCCAGATCCTGGCTGCCGTGCAGCATGCACCAGCGCGCCGCAAGCTTGGCGATCGTGGTGGTCTTGCCGGCACCCGTCGGTCCCACCACCGCCGTGATGCCGCCGGTGACGCAGGTCATATCCTGGGTGACGGGCAGATGCTTCACCAGCAACGCAAGCGGGATGTGGGATGGATTTTCCAAGCTGGTGCGCCGCGGGGTCAGCGCGGCCAACGTCATGGCCACATCCGGGGCAATGTCCATCGCCGACAGCTCCTCGAGCACCCGCGCCTTGAGCGGCTCGCGCAGCCGCTTGTCGCTCCAGGTCATGCCATCCAAACCGGTCTCGAGCATGCGGCGCAGATCCCGCAGCTCGCGTTGCATGGCGCCGTAGCCTTCATCGGCAACCGGGGAACGCGCGGCGGCGCGCGACGCCGTCTTGGCGGCCGCCACCAGCGGCGTGAGCGGCGCCGTCGGCGCTGGCGGCGCAACGGGTAAAACGGGGGTCGTTGCAGCCGTCCTCACAGACGGCTCTACCATGATGGGTGCCGGACGCTGGCGATTGGCATCGGCAAACAGGGCCTCATCGTAGTCCACGGCGGCGATCACTTCGATGCCCTCCTCGCTGCGGCGGCTCGACAGAATGACGGCATCCGCTCCTTGCTCAGCGCGGACTTGGGCGAGAGCCGCGCGCATGCTGGTTGCCGTGTATCGTTTAATCTTCATTTAAGAACCTCCGTGAATATCACTCATCAACGGCCCACCGCGGCGATGACGCGGATGCGGCGGTTTTCGGGAATCTCGTTATAGGCAAGCACCGCCAGCGAGGGCGTGGCATGACGCATCAAGCGCGCGATCCAGGGTCGGATTTTCGGGGCGACTAACAGCACGGCGGGCTCGCCCGCTGCATCCTGGCGCCGAGCACTGTCCCCCAAGGCCTGCTGAATTCGGTCGGCCAATCCCGGCTCGAACCCGGGCGAGGCGTCGCCGCCGCCCGCCATCGACTCTTGCAGCACCTGCTCCAGCGCCGGGTCCAAGGTGATCACCGGCAGCTCCTCGCGCAATCCGCCGATGTGCTGCACGATGGTGCGCCCCAATGCCACGCGCACCGCGGCGACCAATGCCACCGGATCTTGGGTTCTCGGCGCAAATTCCGCGAGCGTTTCGCAGATGGTACGCAAGTTGCGAATAGGCACCCGTTCCAACAACAGGTATTGCAGCACCTTGACGACCACGCTCATGGGCAGGAGCTTTGGCACCAGGTCCTCGATGAGCTTGGGAGCCGTTTTGCCTAACCGGGTCAGCAACTGCTGCACCTCTTCGTGCCCCAATAACTCG
>JAQGOD010000456.1 GCA_028293775.1 Gammaproteobacteria bacterium | reverse complement strand
CGACGCGCTAAAAGCTAGACGCAATCGTTGTGCAACACGCCGGTGGCCGGCCCTGAAATGCACGGGATGGCACTCAGGTATTCATAAACCGCACGCATCTCATGGTCGGTCATGTTCTGAAACGCGGGCCAAGGCATGATCTGCAGCAAATCCCCGTTAAATGGCTGCATGTTTGGAAAACAGTTACTCGTGACCGTGGCCGAGCAGTTGGGATGGAGATGGTCCAGATCCGCACCCGTCTTTAGGATCTCGCGAAATTCCGGCCATGTCCGGCCGCCGGCCGGCATTCCGGTCTTGTCCGGGGTCAAGTTGCGCGAAATAATGTTCGGCGTGCCCGGGATCAGCTGACCGAAGTCCTGCCCTCCGGCCAGGTACACCGCTTGGTTGACAACTTTGGGCTGATTTCCCTTGAAGTAGGGATTTCCACCTGGAGCATAAGTTAACTGCGGAACGCTGTGGCAGCCGTTGCAATCGGACGCGACGTTGACGATGTAGCTGCCCAGCCCGACGAGTTCTTTGTTCTTTCCCCGGGTATTGAGCGGCACCGGCGCCGCCGCGTACCCAATGCGGACCAGCGAATGCTCGCCGCCGCCTTCGTCCTCGGCCTGAGAAACGCCGACGCTAATTCCCACCACGAGTGTGGCGACGCAGGCGAAAACCGCCCCTCGCCCGACCCTATTTGCGTTGATCCTCATCTGATTCCCCTTTTTGGTTAAAAGACGCACCGTTCGATAGGGAAACGTAATCCAGCGTGATCTTTGACATGCCATAGTGACTTTTTTTTCAAACGCTCGCGGTGCTTGCAGTTGCGCTCGAATCAGGCGACAGTGCCACGAATCTGGAAGTACTATTCCTATGGTGACCGAAGCTCCCGCGCCTTCACCCGTGGCTGTGGAATCAACGCAGCAGCTGTTCGAATTGGCATACCGAGAATTGCACCGCATTGCGCACCAGCAACGGCAACGCATCGGTGCCTTGGCCACACTGAGTACCACGGCCCTGGTCCATGAGGTCTACCTCAAGCTCTCGCCGCAATCGCAAGGGCTCGAGCGCGCGCATTTTCTCGCGCTCACCGCCCGAGCCATGCGCCAGGTTTTGATCGACCACTCGCGCAGCCGTGTGTGTCTTAAGCGCGGCGGTGAATTCCTGTTCACGGAAGTCAATGAGAACCATCAGGATGATGCCGCTGGAGACATGGCGGACATGCTGGCGTTGGATCAAAGTCTCATTGAGTTGACCGAGCTCGACGCCCGGGCCGCGCAAGTGGTGGAGTGGCACGTTTTCGGCGGCATGCGTCTCGAAGAGATCGCCGAATTGCAAGGCATTGCGGTCCGCACGGCTTACCGGGATTGGCGGCGCGCGCGTGCCTTCCTGGTGCAGCGCCTAGGATTGACCAACAGGGTTGCGCAGCAGTAATGGACGCCGCGCGCTGGCGTTGCATCAGCGCGGTGTTCGATGCGGTCTTGGAGGCCCCTGAGCCTCAGCGAGTAGCCTTGCTGCACGCGAGCTGCGGCAGCGATGAGGAATTGCGCCGCGAGGTGCAGTCGCTGCTCGACGCGGATGCGGCCGGCGGCCTCCTCGATCAGCGCGTGCCCCAGCTGCGCAGCGCCGTAGCCGCGGATTGGGCGCATCACGACGAGGCTTCTCCCGCCGGAAGCATCATCGGCTGTTGGCATGTGCTGCGCGAGTTGGGCCGCGGCGGCATGGCCGTGGTCATGCTGGCGGAACGAATCGATGGCCAGTTCGAGCAGCGCGTCGCGCTGAAGCTGATCAAGCGCGGCATGGACAGCGAGGCCGTGCTGGCGCGCTTCTTGCGTGAGCGTCAGATCCTGGCGCGCCTGTCGCACCCGAACATCGCGCGCCTGCTCGATGGTGGACTGTCGATCGATGGCCGTCCCTATTTCGTCTTGGAGTACGTAGAAGGCGCACCGATCTTGGCCTACTGCGAAGCGCAATCCTTGAGCCTTCGAGCGCGGCTCGAGTGCGTCCTGCAAATCTGCGCAGCGCTGCAATTTGCCCACCGGCAACTGGTGGTGCATCTGGATATCAAGCCGTCCAATGTCATCGTCACCCAACACGGCGAGGTGAAGCTGCTTGATTTTGGGATCGCGAAGCTGCTCGGCGGGGCGCTCACGGAACCTGCCATGCAAACGCACGCGCACTTGCAACGGCCCCTGACACCCGGCTATGCCGCTCCCGAACAATTGCTCGGCGAGCCCGTGAGCACCGCAACCGATGTGTATGGAGTGGGATGCCTGCTGTATGAGCTCATGACGGGCCAGCGCGCCAGCGGACTTGCGAATGGAGCCAATCAAGAAGACGCGCGCCGGGCGCTGTCGCGCGACAATCCGCCGATGCCGAGCCAGAGGTTAGGCGATTCGCGCAACATCGCGGACATTTCCGCGCGCCGACTGCGCGGTGATCTCGACAACATCATCCTCAAGGCGCTTAAAGCTGAGCCGGAGCGGCGCTATCCCACCATCGAAGCGCTCGCTGAAGACTTGCGCCGCTACTTGGGCGGTCAACCCGTTTCCGCGCGCCGCGATACGCTGCACTATCGCACCGGAAAATTCATTGCGCGCCATCGCCTGGGCGTCGCTTTGGGCGTCGCCGGCCTGGTGGGGCTGCTGGCCACGACCACACTTGCACTGACGCAAGCACATAACGCTCGTGTACACGCCGCGCGTGCCCAAGCCGTGACGCACTATCTTGTCGATGTGTTTCGCGTCGCCGACCCCAAGGGTGCCCCCGGCGGCCTCAAGCTCAGCGCTCGCGAAGTCCTGGATGTGGGCGCGAAAAGGATGCAGCAGCAGTTGAGCGATCAGCCGCAGCTCGAGGCATCATTTTCAGCGGTGCTGGGGACGATTTATCAGAACCTGGGTGAGAACGAGCGCGCCGTGGCCTTGTTGCAACGCTCCTTGATCTTGCTGCCCTCCGCCGAGCGCAATGATATCTCTCATGCCGGCACGCTCGCGCTTCTCGCGCGCGCTCAGTATGAAAAGGGCGACTATGCGGCCTCGAGAATCAGCTCGGCGCAGGCACAGCATGAACATGAGACCGGAGGCGCCCAACCTAACGCGCTGGTCGCGCAAGATCTGGCGTTGCAGGGCGAAATCGCGCGCCGCCAAGGAGAATTCGCCGCGGGCGAGCTCCTGCTTGCGAAGGCGCTCGCGATGTCACGCGCGGCGCTCCGGGCACCACATCAGCAGATCGCAACGCAGCTCAACCAGCTGGCCGCGCTGTACGGGGACATGGGGCGCATCGAGCAGGCCACCGAACTGACCGAGCAGGCCCTGTCGATGTTCCGCGCCCTGTATGGCGAAGACCATTTGGATGTCGCCGAGAACCTGGTCAACCTCGGCGTTTTTCGCATGCAGACCGAACATATCGCCCAGGCGCTACCTGCGTTCGACCAAGCCATTTCCATCTATCGGCGTCTGCTGCCAATCGATCACCCGTTGCTCGCCCTCGCCCTGGCAAATGAAGCGCGGGCGTTCGACCGCCTGAAGCGTTTTCGGGAAGCCGATCCGCTCTACCGAGAAGCGTTGGCCATGCAACGGCGGGTATTGGGTACTCAGCATCCGGACTTGGCGACCACCTTGAACAATCTCGC
>JAQGOD010000399.1 GCA_028293775.1 Gammaproteobacteria bacterium | reverse complement strand
CTTAGCCTCGCAGTACACGTGGTTAAGGATCTCGACGCGCGCTTCATGGGTGGGTACGAAATGGACCAGCCGCGGCTCCATCGACTTGTACCAAACCTCCGATTCGTATTTATCGGTGAAGCAGTCGGAGCTGCCGATGATTTTCTGCAGCAACTCTTTGAGTTCAGGATCGCGCTGTTGGTCCGCACGGGCGCACAAAGGCGCAGATAACGAGACGATCAGTGCAACCAGCACCGCCATGGCGTACCGCATGGAGACACCTTACCCATTTAACTTATGTCGAATATAGCCTACCGGATCTGCGGCCGGAATTTCCCTCGATTCCGTCTCGCGCCGGTGACGATATTCGAGATTTCCGGCCTTGAGGCTGCGTTCTCCGATCACTATGCGGTGCGGAATCCCCAACAGCTCCGAATCCGCGAATTTCACGCCCGGCCGCGCGTCGCGGTCATCGAGTAAAACATCGATGCCCGCGGCGTTGAAATCGCGGTAGAGCGCATCTGCGGTCTCCTGAACCTGCGCCGATTTCTGGTAATTGATGGGCACCAACACCACCTGGAACGGGGCAATCGCCTCCGGCCACACAATTCCGTTGGCGTCGTGACTCTGTTCGATCGCAGCGGCCACAATGCGAGTTACGCCAATGCCGTAGCAGCCCATGAACATGGTCAGTGCCTTGCCCTCTTCATCGAGGACGGTGGCATTCATGGCGGCGCTGTAAAGCTGCCCAAGCTGAAAAATGTGGCCCACTTCGATACCGCGGGCGATTTTGAGCGTTCCGCGGCCGGTCGGGCTGGGATCACCCGGTTGGACGTTGCGTAGGTCGACGACGCTCGGCTCCGGAAGATCGCGCCCCCAATTGACGCCGCGATAGTGCATGTCCTTCTCGTTCGCACCGCAGACGAAATCGGCCAGATGGGCTGCGGCGCGGTCGACATAGATTTTGCCTTTGAAGCCAAGGGGTCCGAGGAAACCGGGTTCTGCTCCCGTGGCCGCCCGTATCCGTTCGGCCGCGGCCATTCTCAAAGGACTGGCAATACCTTCCAGCTTCTGGGATTTCACGGCATTGAGGTCATGATCGCCGCGGATGACCAACGCCACGACATCTCCGGCACTGCCGTCGACCAGCAAGGTCTTGACGCATTGGGCGGCGGTCACACGCAGCTGCGCGCTGACTTGAGCGATGGTGCGCGCATTGGGCGTGGCAACTTTGGCCAGCGGTTCTCCGGGCGGGTCCCGGGGCGTGGC
Source organism: Gammaproteobacteria bacterium (assembly GCA_028293775.1). The sequence goes on along the minus strand of JAQGOD010000399.1, from coordinate 2,610 downwards.
CGGTGCGGCGGTGGTGGCGGTTTCCAGATTGGCGGCGTAGTCGTCGGCATCGGAAACCGCGATCGCATCCTCGCCCGAGTCGGCCAAAACGTGAAACTCCTGCGAAGTGTCGCCGCCGATGCTGCCGCCGTCAGCTTGAACGGCGCGGAATTTGAGTCCCATTCTGGTGAATATGCGTGTGTAGGCCTCGAACATCAGCCGATAACCCTCTGCCAGGCTCGCGGCGTCCGTATGAAAGGAATAAGCATCTTTCATCAGAAATTCCCGCGCGCGCATCACACCGAAGCGCGGGCGAATTTCGTCGCGGAATTTGCTTTGGATTTGATAGAAATTCACCGGCAACTGTTTGTAGCTGCGTAGCTCGCGCCGTGCTATGTCCGTGATGACTTCCTCGTGGGTCGGTCCATAGACGAAGTCGCGATCGTGCCGATCCTTGAAGCGCAGCAACTCCGGCCCGTACTTGCTCCAGCGGCCCGACTCGACCCACAGCTCGGCAGGTTGGACGGTCGGCATGCACAGTTCCAAGGCGCCGGCGCGATTCATTTCCTCGCGTACGATTTGTTCAACCTTTCTCAAGGTGCGAAGCCCCATGGGCAACCAAACGTACAAGCCGGCTGCCAGGCGACGAATCAGGCCCGCGCGCAGCATGAGTTGATGGCTTACGACCTCCGCGTCGCCAGGTACCTCTTGGAGGGTAGAAATCGGGTATTGAGATAAGCGCATAGCCGCATATCTTACATGAGCCCCCCTGTTATTATGGCGGCCAAATGAGCGACATTGAGGAGTCACCTGCAAGACCGCGAGGAGTGTATTGGCTCCCCAATCTGTTGACGACCGGCGCACTGTTTGCAGGGTTCTACGCCATTGTGGCTGCCATCGACTTGAGATTCGAATACGCCGGGATCGCCGTGTTCGTCGCCATGATATTCGACGGGTTGGACGGCCGCGTCGCTCGATGGACGCAAACCGCGAGCGCGTTCGGCAAGGAGTACGACAGCCTCTCTGACATGGTGTCGTTCGGCGTTGCACCCGCGATCGTCACTTACCAATGGGGTGTGGCGCGCATTGCCGAATACGGGCCCCTGTGGCGCCGGGTCGGATGGTTGGTGTGCTTCTTTTACGCTGCGGCCGCCGCCTTGCGGCTGGCGCGCTTCAACTCACGCGCCGCAACCCAAGATAAACATTACTTCGAAGGCCTGCCGAGCCCTGCGGCGGCGGCCATCGTCGCGGCCCTGGTATGGCTCGCGAGCGACCAAACCAATATTGGATTGGCGGGACTGATTCTGGCATTTTGTGTTACCGCCACGGCGGGAGCGTTGATGATCAGCCGCTTCGCATTCAATAGCTTTAAGTACGTAAACGCAGGTGCCAAGGTACGCTTCACGTACATCGTGCTGGTACCCCTGGCCTTCATATTCATCTTTTTGCATTTGCCCACCAGCTTGTTGGTGATATTCGGCTTGTATGCTCTTTCAGCACCCTCCGTTTGGGTATATCGGAAACTACGCCGCCGCCCCCGCCCGCCGGCGATGCAATCATGAATGGCGAACTGCGCCGGGAATACCTTGCCGCCTTAGGGCTGATGTCCTGGAGTCTGCGCAGCGCGGCGCCGGCGCCGGCGGCGGCGGCGCCGGGGGACTCATCCGTGATGCGCGAAAGCGGCGTCGCTTGGCCGGAACTGCGCGCGCGCGTCGCCGCGTGCACGCGCTGCGGCTTGAGCGCAACGCGGACTCAGACGGTATTCGGCGTCGGCAATTTACAGGCCGACTGGCTCATCGTCGGCGAGGCGCCCGGGGCAGACGAGGACCGTCAGGGCGAGCCTTTCGTCGGGCGGGCCGGGCAACTATTGAATTCGATGCTGCGTGCAGTGGGATTGGCGCGCGAACAGGTATACATTGCCAATGTGCTGAAATGCCGCCCTCCCGGTAATCGTGACCCCAACCCAAGCGAAGCCGCCGAGTGTTTACCTTATCTCGAGCAGCAGATTGCACTTTTGAAACCCAAGATCATGCTGGCGGTGGGGCGAATCGCGGCGCAAAACCTGCTTCGCACCGACAAGACACTGGGCAGTCTGCGCCAGCAAGTGCATCGATTCGGCGCGGCGCACGTGCCGTTGATCGTGACGTACCATCCCGGATACTTGTTACGCACGCCGGGGGATAAGCGCAAGACGTGGGAAGATCTGAAATTCGCGCGCGAGGTATGCGCCCGTGTCTAGCGTCAAGCTAGAAGTCGAGTATGGCCAGGTCGATATTCGGGCCATGCACGAGCTTGACCTGCCGGTCATCTCAGCCATTGAAAAGTCCGCGTACCAGTTTCCCTGGAGCGAAGGTATTTTCCGCGACTGCCTGCGGGTCGGCTACGTCTGTCGGGTGATCGACGTGGCCGGTGAGTTGGCAGGCTACGGCATCATGTCGGTGGGGGCGGGGGAGGCGCACATCTTGAACGTGTGCATTCGGGACGAGTACCGCTCGCGCGGCTTTGCGCGCAAAGTATTGTTGTACCTGCTCGAGCGCGCGCGGGCCGCGGGCATGAGCGAAGCGTTTTTGGAAGTCAGACCTTCGAACGTGGCCGCGGCGCGGCTGTATCATTCCTTGGGCTTCGAGCAAG
>JAQGOD010000394.1 GCA_028293775.1 Gammaproteobacteria bacterium | reverse complement strand
TTAAACCTTCTTATCATTTCCTTGTCAAACCAAGAACCCGTCCCGCGTCTATAATCAGAACCACATCACCTCATGACGGATCCCGTTCTCGACCTCCCCGACACCCGCCCTTTCCATGAGCGAATCGCCAATGGTGCATTCCTCCTGCAAGGATTCGCGCTCGACAACGTCACGGCACTGCTCACCGAAATCGAGCACATCGAAACCGCGGCCGAGTTCCGCCACCTGGAAACTCCCGGCGGCTTTAGCATGTCAGTAGCGATGACCAACTGCGGCGCGCTTGGTTGGGTGAGCGATCGTCGCGGTTATCGCTACACCACTCACGATCCCTTAAGCGGTCAACCCTGGCCACCGATGCCTGCACTCTTTTCAGAGCTTGCCGAGAGCGCGGCACGAGCCGCCGGATTCGAACGCTTCAAGCCTGACGCCTGTCTCGTCAACCGCTACGTGCCCGGTGCGCGACTCACGCTGCATCAAGACAGGGACGAAAACGATTTCAACGCGCCAATCGTTTCTGTTTCCTTAGGACTTCCCGCCGTTTTTCTGTTTGGCGGCAACCTGAGGAAGGACAAACACCGCCGCATACCCCTGCGGCACGGTGATGTCGTCGTCTGGGGCGGACCCGCACGCCTCTATCACCATGGCGTATTACCATTGAAGGACGGCCACCACCCCGTGTTGGGGCGACAACGCGTGAATCTCACTTTTCGCCGCGCGCGTTGAGGTTACACCGGTGTCGGTTGCCGTTGAGACTCGGACATCGCAATGCCGCGATGCTCGGGCCCCCAGATCACCAGCAATACAATCACGATGACCACCGTGCCTATCACGCTCGCCATGGCCAGCCCGTAATTGTTGTTATGTCCTTCGGCTATCATGACCTGGATGGGAAGATTGCGGGAGGCAACGAGATTGCCGAGCTGATAGACGAATCCGGGAAAAGTAGCGCGAATCTCCGGCGGCGAGAGCTCATTCAAGTGCACAGGAATGATTCCCCAAGCCCCTTGGACAGAAACCTGCATCAGGAAAGCGCCTACGCCTAAGACCAGCGGCGTGGTTCCAAAAGCCCAGAAAGGGATGATGGGCAAGGCGAGCAACGCCGCGATCGTGATGGCGCGGCGCCTGCCGATGCGTTCGGACAGCCAGCCGAATCCGATCCCGCCGCAAATCGCGCCGATATTGGCGATTGCAGTAATGAGGCTGGATAAATGCGTGTCGAAGTGGTGCTGGATCTTCAGGAACAGGTTTGGATAGGCGTCTTGCGATCCATGGCTGAAGAAATTGAAAGCGGTCATGAGTACGACTGCGTACAAGGCGAGTTTCCATTCACGGCGCAGGACGCCGATCAGGCCTAGCTCGTGTTTGACGGCACGCCGCTCGAGCCACGCCGGCGATTCATCGACACCGGCCCGAATGAAAAACACCAGAATCGCCGGGGCTATACCTAACAGGAACATATAGCGCCAGCCCAATTGATCGTAGAAGAAATATGTCGCAATCGAGGCGACAAAATACCCGCTGGGGTAGCCGGCCTGCAAAAGACCGGAAACGATACCTCGCGCTCGAAGGGGAATGGTTTCGAAAGCCAGGGCGGAGCCGATGCCCCACTCGCCGCCCATGGCGACACCGAAGAGGAACCGCAAAACCAAAAAAGTCGTGAGCGAAGGGGCAAATCCAGAAGCCGCCTCAAGGACCGAAAATGCCACGATGTTCCACATCAAAGTGGGTTTGCGGCCAAAACGGTCCGCAAGCCGGCCAAACATGAAAGCACCGAGCGGCCGTGCGGCCAAAGTCAAGAACACGGCTTCGGAAACGTCCTTCACATCAACGTGGAATGTGTTGGCGATGTCCTTGAACATGAACACCATGAGAAAAAAATCGAAGGCGTCCAAGGTCCAACCGAGGTAAGCCGCCAGCACGACATTCTTTTGGCTTTTCGTCCACTGCATTGCCGCCCCCCTTCTTGTTCACTTGATCCTAGCCGCCGCAGCAGCAATTGTCGACATTCTCGCAGTTCTTCCATTCCCATGCCGTTCGGCCGAAACTTGGGGTCGCGGTGCATAGCGAATCGGCCGGCAGTGATTGGGGGAATAGATGTTAGACAAACCCTTGCACGAATATGCGATGCGCAAGCTCGATCGCCCGGAGCCCGTTATTCATGTGCAACGTGCCGCCGCAGGCATCGTGTATTTGAGCTGCGGCTTGGAATACCAGCCCGGCCTCCCCTCGCTCATCGATTATCTGTCGCGGGCCGCGCAGTTGCGTCCTTCGACCACTTTCCTTGCCGAGAGAGACGCGTCTAAACAATGGCGCAGGCTCACGTACTCGCAGGCCGCACGGGATACCGCGGCGGTTGCAACTTGGTTGATGCGCAAGGGACTGGGGCCGTCGAGCGCACCGATCATGATTCTGTCTGAGAACTCCATCGAGCATGCACTTCTGATGTTGGGTGCGATGCGCGCCGGCGTGGCCGTGGTGCCTGTCTCGCCGACCTATTCTTTCGGCCATGAACTTTCACGATTAGGATACGCAATCGAGCTGACGCAGCCGGCGATGGTGTATGCCGGCGACGCGCATCGTTATGCGCCGGCGCTCGAATATGTAAAGGCACCCGGTCGACTCATCATCGCCGGAAATGATTTCTCTGAACTGCTCCGAGAAGTCGATGAGGCCGCGGTCGCAGTCCGCCGCCTGCTGATCAGCGACGACACGCCCGCGAAAATTCTTCTCACCTCCGGATCCACCGGCCGGCCCAAAGGCGTCATCAATACCCACGGCAACATTGGCGCCTCGGTGCAGATGATTCGTCTGGTCAGTGAACCTTTCAATCCCGACCGAGTTCACACCATCGTCGATTGGCTTCCGTGGCATCACACCTTTGGCGGCAACGCTCAGTTCAACAATGTTCTTGCGCTGGCCGGCACGCTGTACATCGATGGCGGCCGTCCCGTGCCCGGGCTCTTCGAGGTAACCTTGGAGAACTTGAGGGAAATATCGCCTAGCAGTTTTGGCTGCGTGCCCGCGGCATTCGGAGCGCTCGCCGTGGCACTGGAACGCGACGCGGACTTGCGAGCAAAGTTTTTCAAGAATATGCGCGGCCTTGGCTATGGAGGGGCCTTGCTTCCCAGGCCAATTTGGGAGCGCATGCAAAGGGTGACCGTCCAGCAACTGGGGGAGCAATTGCCGTTCGGTACGGGCTGGGGCATGACCGAGACTACGGCTACCGGAATCGCGGTTTATTGGAACACGCACCGCACCGGGCTGCTCGGTCTTCCGCAGCCGGGCGTGACCCTGAAGCTCGTGCCCACGGGTGACCGGATGGAACTGCGGATAAAAGGGCCGAACATCATGAGCGGCTATTACAAAGCGGACGCCTTGAACGCGGAGGCCTTCGATGAGGAAGGCTTCTTCTTGACCGGCGATGCCGTTCGTTGGGCAGACCCAGAGCGGCCCATCGAGGGGCTTGAGTTCGCCGGACGCACCGCCGAGGACTTTAAGCTGTTGTCTGGAACCTGGGTGCAGGCAAGTATCGTGCGCCGTGATTTGGTCGAAGCCTTGCAGCCCTTTATCAGCGATGCCGTCATATGCGCGCCCGATCACCCTTGGTTGGGGGCGTTGGTGTGGCCAACGATGCCGGATGAGGCACTATTACGCAACGGCCTCGCGGAGAAGCTCGCCCTATTCAATCGCGCCCGCCAGGGCAGCGCCGACACCATCGCGCGCCTGTTGATATTGAAGGACCCGCCGTCCGCGGAAGCCGGCGAGATCACCGACAAGCGCTCCATCAACCAGCGGCTTGTCATGCAGCGGCGCGCGCATGAGGTGGCTGCGTTGTATTCGCAGCGCGGGGACCCGCGAATCATCGAGCCAGTGGACGCTTTGATAGACTGTGTCATTCAACCGGAGTAATTCATGCAAGGTAGGTTCGAAAAGCGCGGCGATGTAGGCATCATTTGGATAAATAATCCGCCGGTCAACGCCATCAGCGTCGGTGTGCGCGCGGCAATTATCGATGGTGTCGCAAAGCTCGCCCAGGATGATGAAGTAAAAATCGGGGTCCTCGCATGCGAGGGGCGCACATTCATGGCGGGCGCCGATATCACCGAGTTCGGCAAGCCTGCGTTGTCGCCGAGTCTGCACGATGCGATCACCTCGATCGAGAGTTCCGGCAAGGCGATTGTCGCCGCCATTCATGGCACGGCATTCGGCGGGGGCTTGGAGGTCGCCCTCGCCTGTCATTACCGCGTGGCCGTTGCCGCGGCGAAAGTAGGCCTGCCGGAAGTGAAGCTTGGATTGCTGCCCGGCGCGGGCGGCACGCAGCGACTGCCGCGCTTGATCGGTGTCGAGGCGGCGCTCGGCATCATTGTTTCCGGCGATCCCATATCCGCGACTCAGGCCGCCGAAGCCGGCGTGATCGACAAAATCATCGATGGGGACCTGCTCGAGGGTGCGATCGACTACGCGCGCCACCTGATCGCGCAGAAGGCGCCTTTGCGCAAGATTCGAGATATTCATGTGGCTGCGGGAAATCTTGCGCCGGGATTCTTTGACGAAGCTCGCAAGCGCATAGCGAAGGAAAAGAGAGTTCTGTTCGCGCCGCAGCGAATCGTCGATGCCTTGGAAGCGGCCGCAACGCTGCCCTTTGAGAAAGGCATGGCGCGCGAGCGGGAGTTATTTTTGCAGTGCCTGCACAGCAGTCAAGCCAAGGCACTGCAGCATGTGTTCTTCGCGGAACGCAAGGCGTCAAATGTGCCGAATCTCGACAAGAATACACGTAAGCGCGACATCAAGTCGGTGGCTATCATCGGCGCCGGCACGATGGGTGGCGGCATTGCGATGAATTTTTTGAATGCCGGCATTCCGGTCACGCTGCTGGAAATGAAACAGGAAGCGCTGGACCGAGGTGTCGGCGTCATTCGCAAGAATTACGACAACACGGCCTCGAAAGGCAAACTGACCGTGGAGCAAGTCCAGCAACGCATGGAATTGCTGAAGCCAACGCTCTCGTATGACGCTTTGGGCGAGGCTGATTTGATCATCGAAGCCGTTTTTGAAACCATGGCGATCAAGAAAGACGTATTCGGTAAGCTCGATAAGGCCGCTAAACGGGGCGCCATTTTGGCTTCGAATACCTCGTACCTTTCTATCGATGAAATCGCCGATTCAACCTCGCGGCCGAGCGATGTTCTCGGCATGCATTTCTTCTCTCCTGCAAACGTCATGCGGTTGCTGGAAATCGTGCGCGGCGCCAGGACCGCGCAAGATGTGCTGCTGACGGTAGTCGATATCGCCAAACGCATCAACAAGGTTGGCGTGGTCTGCGGCAACCGGGATGGCTTCATCGGCAACCGGATGTTGGGCGGGTATGCGTACCAGGCATCCTTGATGGTGCTCGAGGGCGCCGCGCCGGAACAAGTCGATGCTGCCTTACGAACCTTTGGCATGCCGATGGGCGTGCTCCAGATGAGCGATTTGGCGGGCCTGGATGTGGGTTACAAATCACGAAAGGACCGCGATCCATCGACCTTCGATGGGCGTGTTACCCGCTCTGCAGACTTATTGGTGGAGATGGGCCGGCTGGGCCAAAAAACTCAAGCGGGGTACTACGATTACGCGCCGGGCGATCGCACGCCGCGGCCCTCACCTGTGGCCGCCGAGGTCATCGAAAGGGTTTCAAAAGAGTATGGCATTGCGCGCCGACAATTCACCGACGAGGAGATTGTGGAGCGCTGCTTTCTAGCGCTCATGAATGTGGGCTGTGAGGTCTTGAGCGAAGGAGTCGCCTATCGCGCCAGCGACATCGACATCGTCTATTTATACGGGTACGGTTTCCCCGCTTACCGCGGCGGACCGATGTTCTGGGCCGAAAACGAAGTGGGCCTGAAAACGGCGCTGGAAAAACTCCAGAAATACAGCGCCGAGACAGGCGGCAAGTGGCTCAAGGTGTCCCCGCTGCTCGAACAGCTGGTCGCACAGGGCAAAGGTTTCGCCGGCGTCGGACAATGAGGCGCCGTGCGTGCCAGGAGCCTCCTAGGGCGCGGTCAAACCCCGGTATTTCATCATGGCGTCGATGCTCGGCGCTCTGCCGCGCCACGCAAGGTACATCGCTGAGAGGTCCTCGGTATTGCCTCTCGATAGCACCATCTTGCGGAATCGGTCGCCGTTCGCACGCGTTAAGCCGCCGTGATCGTCGAACCATTGGTAGGCGTCGTCGTCCAGCATTTGACTCCACAGGTAGGCGTAGTACCCGGCGGAATAACCGGCAGACCAGATATGGCTGAAATAGCTGGAACGATATCGCGGCGGCACCGCATGCAAATCCAAATGGGTTCTCGCCAGTGCCTGCTTCT
>JAQGOD010000377.1 GCA_028293775.1 Gammaproteobacteria bacterium | reverse complement strand
AGGAACCGCCAACTCCAAATTGGCGTTCTCATCGACGATCAGCGCGTTGTTACCGCCAAGTTCCAGCAAACTCTTTCCCAGGCGCTCGGCGACGCGTACGCCGATCCGCCTGCCCACGTCGGTGGAGCCCGTAAAAGAGATCAGTGCCACACGGTTATCATCGACAAAGCGGCTGGCTAATTCGGTGCCTGCATCGATGAAGATCTGAAACACGGGAGGCAGCGCCTGACGCTCCAGCACTCGATTGCAGATGTGTTGAACGGCCAAGGCGCACAGCGAGGTCTTGGGCGAGGGCTTCCAAATGGTCGCGTTGCCGGTAATGGCGGCCAAGAACGCGTTCCAAGCCCACACCGCCACGGGGAAATTAAATGCCGAGATCACACCCACCACGCCGAGCGGGTGCCATTGTTCATACATGCGGTGCTCGGGGCGCTCCGAATGCATGGTATTGCCATACAACATACGCGACTGTCCCACCGCGAAATCGGCAATATCGATCATTTCCTGGACTTCTCCGTCCCCCTCGGCCTTGATCTTGCCGTTCTCCAACGATACCAAGCTGCCGAGCGCATCTTTGTGAGCGCGCAGCTCCTCCCCCACAAGGCGCACCGCCTCTCCGCGTTTTGGCGCCGGCACGCGCCGCCAGGCCGCTGCGGCTGCCACCGCCGAGCCCAGGACATGCTCGTAGTCAGCCGCCGCCGCTCCGCGTACTTGGGCCAGGCGTTTCCCGCTTGCCGGATTGATCGAGTCGATCAACGGCCCCGTGGTGTCTGTGCTCCAGCCATGGCTTCCCGACCAGACACCGGAATTGACGTCTTTCAGTCCCAAAACTTCGAGCGGGTTCAAGTGCTTCATTTCCATTCTCGATTTAACGCAGGCCTACGCCTTTAGGGGGCCGCATTTTGACTTGCAGGCGGCTACAACGCTAGCATCCTCTCGATGTCGACCATCCCCGCCTTGACAAATTGGCATCCCGCGACCTGGCAGAGCCGTCCCGCCACCCAACAACCCAAGTACGCCGACCCCAAGGGTCTGGAGCGCGCGGTAGCCTCCTTGAGCCGGTTGCCCCCGCTGGTGGTCTCCTGGGAGATCGAGGCGCTCACCGCGAAGCTGGCTCAAGCTCAGCGTGGCGAGCAATTCTTGCTGCAGGGTGGCGATTGCGCCGAGAGTTTCGAGGACTGCGAATCCGACAATATCGCCAGGCGCCTGAAAATCTTGCTGCAGATGAGCTTGGTGCTGCTGCAGGGTCTCAAGAAGCCCATCGTCCGCGTGGGTCGATTCGCGGGGCAGTATGCCAAGCCGCGTTCTGCGGATACGGAGACCCGAGATGGACTGACGCTGCCCTGCTATCGCGGCGATAATGTCAATCGCCCAGGTTTCACGCCGGCGGAGCGCGAACCGGATCCGGAATTGTTGCTGCGCGGTTATGAGCGCGCGTCCCTGACGTTGAATTTCGTGCGCGCCCTGATCGATGGCGGGTTCGCTGACCTGCACCATCCTGAATACTGGGACTTGGGGTTTTTACCCCACGCGCCGTTGCGCGACGCCTATCAACAAATCGTCGATTCGATTGCCGAGTCGATGGATTTCTTCGAGTCAATGAGCGGGCAGCGCGTGCATGCGGCCACGCGTGTTGATTTTTACACCAGCCACGAGGGATTGCACCTGCTCTCCGAGCAGGCCCAGACGCGCTATATCGAGCGCCAGAAACGCTGGTACAACTTGTCGACGCACATGCCGTGGATCGGCATGCGCACGGCGAATATCGATGGCGCACATGTGGAATATTTTAGGGGCATTGCCAATCCCATCGGTGTGAAGGTCGGTGCCTCCATGAGCGCGGAATGGCTTCAGGAACTTATTCAGGTGCTCAATCCGCAGAACCAGCCAGGCCGTCTGACATTCATCCACCGCTTCGGTATCAAGGACATCGAGCGAAGGCTCCCCGACATGATTCGGGCGGTCCGAGCCACGGGTTCGCAGGTGCTTTGGGTTTGCGATCCCATGCATGGCAATACGGAAACCACGGCGGGGGGCGTAAAGACCCGGCGCTTCGACAACATCCTGGGTGAGGTCGAGGCCGCCTTTCGCATTCACGAGGCGGAGGGCTCCATGCTCGGTGGAGTACACATTGAGCTGACGGGCGAGGATGTGACTGAGTGCATCGGCGGGGCGCGAGGGCTGACCGAAAGCGATCTGGTGCGCGCCTATAAATCTCAGGTAGATCCACGTCTGAACGCCGAGCAGGCGTTGGAGCTCGCGATGCTGATCGCACGCCGGGCGGGCGCAGGCTATCGGCCGGGAAAGTCATCGCGTTCTTCGGCTTGAAATTCGGCCTCAATGAGCATCAGCGCATTTTTTGAAGAGCCGTTGGCCGGGAAGACTTCGCTGTCGCGCGTTTTTTGGCTATACGGGATCGCCGGATCGCTGGTGTATGGCGCGCTGGAATTCTTTTTGAATCCCGAAAACCAATTTCTCATGCGGGTTTACTCCATCGTCGGCCTTCTCTACATGACGTACGTAACGGTTGCCATGTACAAATGCGCCGCGAATTGTAAGTCGCCGGCTTTGGCAAGGGCGACGCGAATTGGCGCCGTGATTTCATTGCTCCTAATGCCGTTTATTGGCTATCTGGAGCTCACGGGTTCCCTCACGCTGAGCAGCCTCATGGGAGAACTGCCTGAGTAAAAATGCCGCGGCTTGAGTAAACCATGCCGCTGGAGGTGGATCACGCCTTCATTGCGTGCGCGCTCGAGGCTCCCGAGGCCGACGCGCTGCTGCGATTAGGTTTTGTAGAGGGGTCAAGCAATTCACATCCCGGCCAAGGTACGGCAGATCCGGCGCAAGCGCGCAGCGAGCGTACTCGACGCACGCGCCTATGGGATCGAATCGACCTGCGGCCGGATTTGCCGGTGATTTTCAGCGGCAAGACCGCTTAAGGAGAATGTGTGCATTATTTGCTTTTCTACGAATTCGTCTCCGACTACGTCGAGCGCCGTGCGAAATTTAGATCGCAACATTTGAAGTTAGCCTGGGAGGCGCAAGCCCGAGGCGAACTCATTCTGGCTGGTGCCTTCGCCGACCCGGTGGACGGCGCCGCGCTTCTGTTTCGGTGCGAATCACGCGCGGTGCCCGAACGCTTCGTAGCGTCCGATCCGTATGTGATCTCAGGGCTTGTCACTAAATGGACCGTTCGCGAGTGGACAACGGTGGTGGGCGACCAGGCGACGACGCCGGTGCGCCCGGAAGGCTAGGGGTGTTTGGCCGGCGATTTGACGGTGCGGCCGCCAAAGCTGTCGGATTTCTTGTTTTGGTCGGCGATAAACGATTCGAACGTGGGGCCAGTTGCGTTCGCTTCGAGCATTCGCGCTTGGCGGTCGAGCCGCTGGATTGCGGCGAGCGATTCAGTCGATCCTAGCTTGGCCCGATCTACCGCCCGCTTGAGAATTCGGATGGTCTCGTCGAAGACTTTGATGGGGACCGGGAATGGATGGCCATCCTTGCCGCCATGCGCCAAGGAGAATCGCGCGGGGTCGGAAAACCGCGACGGCGCGCCGTGCACCACCTCGGCGACAAAAGCCAGCGCCTCGACCGTGCGAGCGCCGACACCGGGCGTCAGCAATAGGTCTGCATAATCTTTAGGCCCCGCGTCAGCGGCGGCTGCGAGAGTTCCGTGCAAACGCCTTAGCATCACATCCGAGGCGTGCACTTCATGGTGGTGCGGCAACTGCAGATGCGGAAGCCGCGCCGAAAGCGGCGCGGGATCCGGCGCTTCAGGAAACAACGATAGCGCCGTATTGCCGCGTTCCCGAAACCGCCGCAAGACCTCGATGGTTCGATCAGGACCGCTGTGCACCAAGTCCAGTCCCGCCGCGCGATTGCGTTCCGCGCGCGCGTCCGCCAGATTTACGATGGCGCCGACGTTTTTTCCCTCGATTGCCGCGTGCGGCGATTCGAAGAATCCATGAAGGTGCTCGGATTGCCAGTGATAGCGGCGGGCCTCGCGCAGTTCTTCATTCATGCCCTGCTGCACGACGCACCAATGTCCGTCAGCCGTTGCAAAAAAAGCATGCAGATATAGCTCGAAGCCGTCCTGGACGGCAGCACTGTCTATTTTGGCGACGAGCCGGCTGGCCCGGACGAGGATCGAGGCCTCGAGTCCGGTCCGCTCGCCGACTTCCACGAGTTCTTGCGGGGTTCGGCGTGAATGCGATCCCTTGCCGCCGCAAACATACACGCCCAACTCCTGCTGAATGGGAGCAAGGCCGCGTTTTAGGGCACCGACCACGCTGGTGGTAATGCCAGAGGAATGCCAATCCATGCCCATGACGGCCCCAAACGATTGGAACCAAAAGGGGTGGGCGAGCCGCCGCAACAATTCATCGCGGCCATACTCCTGCACAATTGCCTCCACGATGACGCGCCCCAAGGCGGCCATGCGGCTCGACAGCCACGGCGGGACATGTCCGCCGTGCAGCGGCAAGTTGGCGCTGCCCGTGCGTCGATGCATTGGCTCAGGTCCTCAAATAACTGGCACCGTTTAC
>JAQGOD010000369.1 GCA_028293775.1 Gammaproteobacteria bacterium | reverse complement strand
CCGCGGGAAACTGACCCGCCACGCCAATATCAACGTGCGTTTCGGCGCCGGGCTCTCGAATGGGCGCGTTATTAACAGGTCGGCTGCGTACACCGGCGTCTCCGCGGCGGTTTGCGGCAGGATCGTCACCCCCAACTTCGAGGCCACCATGTGACGCAGCGCCTCCAACGTGCTCCCGCGCATTAAATCGCGCCTCGCTCCGTCCCCCGACGCTTGCAGCGGACTCAAGTGTGGAAAGGCCGCCAGCACTTGATCGCGGAAACGATCGCCTTCGCCCGGCAACAAAACTTCCGCCGCGTCAAGATCGGCGGCGGCGATGACCGTTTTGTTTGCCAGCCGGTGATCGGCGGGTAACAGCAACACGAAGGGCTCGTCGAACAAAGGTTGGGACACGACGTCAGGTTCGCTGAACGGCGCCGTGACGAGAATGGCATCGAGTTCGCCGTTGCGCAACTTGAGCTTGAGCGAATCTTGACTTCCCTCCTCGACATAGAGGGAGAGTTGGCCGGCCGTTTTCTGCAATAGAGGAATGAATTGCGGCAGAAGATAGGGGCCAATGGTGGCCAAAGTGCCCAGCGCCAAGGGCCCCTGCAGTTGCTCCTTTTCAGAAGCGGCGACATCCTTGATGGCCGAGCACTGATGGAGTACGCCGCCGGCCATCGCCACGATGCGCTGACCCAAAGGAGTGATCTGAACGCCGTTCTTGCAACGTTCAAACAGCGTGACGTCCAACTCCTCTTCCAGTTTCTTGACCGCAATACTTAAGGTGGGTTGGCTGACATGACAGCGCTCAGCGGCACGTCCAAAGTGCAGCTCCTGCGCCAATGCCACGATGTAGCTCAACTCAGTCAGAGTCATGGGGTCTCCGCCGAATCGCTCAAGGATTTAATCTTCTGCGCATCAGCAGGCGTCGTCGGATTGTAGACAACCATGGTGAGATCCGGCCGACCATCGACCGCGAATGCCGAGTATTCGACGGCGAGCGGGCCCAGAACTGCATGCCGTATGTGTTTGACGACCTCGCCATGGGTTCGAACATCGTTGTCCTGCCACATTGCCTTGAACTCCGGACTGAGCCGACAGAGTTCATTGACCAGAGGCTCCACCTCCTCTGCCGCTCCCGCGCGAGCTGCATCCACTCGGAACGCACCGACCACGAATCGCGCCACGCTATCCCAGTCGTACTGGGCAGCACGGACCTTGGGATCCAGGAAAACAAGACGCAAAATATTGCGCTGCTCGACCGGGAGTGCCGAATAGTCAGTAAACATCACGGTAGCAGCCCGGTTCCACGCGACCACATCCCAGATGGCGGTCCTGATGAGCGCCGGACTTGGCTCGAGTGCATTGAGCACGCGTTGCAATCGGGGCGTGACACCGTCGTCTTTCCGGTAGCGCACCTCAGGTGGGTGTCCGAGGCCGAGCAGGAAAACGTGCTCGCGCTCAACATCCGTCAACATCAAGGCCCGTGCTATCCGATCGAGCACATCAGCCGAAGGCGCGCCGCCGCGTCCCTGCTCGAGCCAGGTGTACCAGGTCGAACTTATATTGGCGCGCTGCGCGACCTCTTCGCGGCGCAGGCCCGGTGTGCGGCGGCGCTCCGATGGAAAGCCGAACGCGCCTGGATCGAGTTTTCCGCGGCGATCCTTTAAATACGCACCCAGCAAGCTCTCGCTCCCGTTCCCGTTCTGTTGGTTCATCCTATTACCAGTTATACCATGATAACGTCACTACTTTACCAGGATAGGGTAAACGCAGACACTGGCCTCGAAAGACAAACTGGAGATTTTGCTATGCGTGTATTCGTCACAGGGGCGACGGGATGGGTTGGCTCGGCCGTCGTCGCGGACCTCATCAACGCAGGTCACAAGGTGCTCGGCCTGACTCGTTCGGAAAAAGGAGCGGGCGCGCTCAGTACTGCCCGCGCCGAGGTCCATCGCGGCTCACTCGCGGATTTGGACAGCCTTAAGATGGGCGCCGCTCAATCGGATGCCGTGATCCACACGGCCTTTAACCACGACTTCTCTAAATTCGCGGAGAACTGCGCGGAGGACCAGCGCGCCATCGAAGCGATCGGCGCGGTGCTCGAAGGCTCCGATCGTCCGCTGCTTATCAGCTCCGGTGTGGCGCTGCTTTCTCCTGGCCGCACCGCGACCGAGGAGGATGTGCCACCCAAACCCTCCCCTTTCCCGCGCAAATCGGAAGAGGCTGCGGCTGCGCTGGTGGCACGCGGCGTACGCGCATCGACTGTGCGGCTTGCCCCTTCAGTACATGGGCACGGCGATCACGGCTTCGTTCCAACCCTGATCGGCATCGCGCGCGAGAAAGGCGTGTCTGCTTATATTGGCGAGGGGCAAAATCGGTGGCCGGCCGTGCACCGGCTGGATGCCGCACGGGTCTATCGCCTCGCGATCGAGCGCGGCACAAAGAGAGGCCAGCACCTGCACGCGGTAGCCGAAGAGGGAGTGCCATTCAAGGAAATCGCCGAGGTAATCGGCCGCCGTTTGAACATTCCGGTCGTGTCGAAATCTCCCGCCGAAGCGGCCGAGCACTTCGGCTGGTTCGCGATGTTCGCAAGTATCGACGCGCCGACATCCAGCGCACGGACCCGCGCACAGCTCGATTGGAAGCCTCAGCAGCCTGGGCTCATCGCCGACATCGATCATCCGGCGTATTTCGCAAAGTAGCGGATTTGCTCGATACTAAGTCGATAGGGTTCCCTTCAATACCGGCCGCGTGTCAGGACGCTGCGCGCGGTTTGGGCCGAGGCTTTCGGTGATGCTATTGAGGAACTCTATCCGCAGGGTGTCGCCTTCAAAGGTGCACGTGACGGTGTCGTGATGCGGCGTCTCATAGAAATGCCACCGCATCTGAAAGGTATTCGCATCCTGCCAGGCGCCTGCCGCCGCAACCTTGATCGATTTCAAATCGGCACTGTTGTATGGCAGCAGGCCGGGCGGCTCGCCAGGAAGGTTTGTCGCGCCGTCCCGCCACCTACCGAGGCCGCATTCGAGTGTGAAGGAAGCACTCGCGCTGCTCAAACTGAGGGTGCACATGTCGCCGCTAAATTGCAGCGACGCGCTTTGTATACCGAGATCATTGGCGTCGATCGCAAACTTTCTGCCGCTGATATTCGCAGCGATCGGCTGATTGAGATCGCCCTTGGGCAGCGGCAGTGCGGCAGTCGATAGCTCGGACTTTAGCCGAGCACTCATGGTCGTCGACGCCTTGGCCAATTTCGTGTCGTGCATGGCCGGCAGGATGTGGTCCCAAACCAAATTGAGTTCGTCCTGCATATTGCTGACTTCGGCGGTGGCGACGAAGACCGCATCTTGATCCGGCATCACGACGCACAACTGACCGAAAGCGCCGTCGCCACGAAAAGCGTTGTGCCGGCAGCGCCAAAATTGATAGGCATAGCCCTGATGCCAATCGCTGCTCTGTTTGAGTTTGGCGAGAGCCGCCGCGAGATCGGCCGGGGACGCCGCCTGATTCGCAGGATCGGAACCCGAATTCGGTGGGGGGAGCTGCTGAATCTTGAAGCTCGTGGCCTCTGACGCCCATTGCCTGGGCAGCAGCTGTTGTCCGTTCCACTGGCCACTCTGCAAGTAGAACTGCCCAAATTTCGCCAGTGTTTCGGTTGTCACGCTCAACCCCCATCCACCCGTGTTGACGCCGAGCGGCGAGGTCTCCCAAGACTCCTGCCGTATCTGCAAGGGATCGAATAACCGAGGCTGTAAATAGTCGACGACCTTTTGACCCGTGACCTTTTGCAATATCCCGGAGAGCATGAAGGTGCAGCCCGTGTCGTACAGAAAGACGCTTCCTGGGGTGTAATCAATCGGCAGCGAAAGGAAAGTTTTTGCCCAATCGGGTTGTTGCGCGTTGCGGACGAGTGTCGCAATGGAGTCGGTCTTGTGCCCGGCTGACATCGACAGCAGATTGGCGACGGTTAGCGCCGCCAAATTGTCGCTGACGGTTGCCGGCAGCTGATCTGGAAAGAAGCTGACGACTCGGTCGGTCACCTTTAGTTTCCCCTCAGTCACAGCGAATCCGATCGCAGTCGAGGTAAAGCTTTTGCTCAAAGAATAGAGCGAATGCAATGCCTCACGCCGATACGGCGCCCACCAACACTCGCTGATCACATGGCCGTGTCGTACCAGCATAAAACTATGCAGTTCGAGTTTCGCGTCCGCGAGCACCTTCAAGAATTCCAGGATTCCTGCGGAAGAAACGCCTTGTTCCTCCGGAGTACTGCGCGGCAGGAACTGTTGCGCGGAAGCTGCGCCCAGAAGGCGCACTGGGAAACTCGGCATAGCGCCCAGCGCTGTCGCCGTGAGCCCAAGGTTCTTGATAAACGCTCTTCTATACATCTCTCATCGCTCCCCGCTAGAGCGTAGCCATATCGATGCTGAAGCGGTATTTCACATCGCTCTTCAGCATCCGCTCATACGCCTCATTGATCTTCTGCATCGGAATCACTTCCACGTCGGCAATGATATTGTGTGCCGAGCAGAAATCGAGCATCTCCTGCGTTTCGGCAATGCCGCCGATCATCGAGCCGGTGAGTGCCCTGCGCTTGAAGATAAGTCCGCCGACGTTGAGAGCGGGGTGGGGACTGTCGGGCACGCCGAGCAAG
>JAQGOD010000366.1 GCA_028293775.1 Gammaproteobacteria bacterium | reverse complement strand
ACCTTGATGCAGACCAAAACAGCATTGACCGTCGCGCTCTCGCGGGTGCCGAGCGCCAGCAATGTCGTTACCAGCGCGGCAATGAACATCGCCGGAACGTTGATGAAGCCGCCGGCAAAGTAGCCCTTGGACAGGTACAACGGTATATGAATGTTGAAGCTGTGCTGAATCAACGGCACGAAGTAGTTCGACCAGCCGACAGACACGGCGCTCGCGGCGATGGTGTATTCCAGAATCAGAGCCCATCCGACGATCCAGGCGATGAGTTCGCCAAGGACGGCGTACGAGTAGGTGTACGCGGAGCCGGAAACCGGCACCATGGCGGCCAGTTCGGCGTAACAGAGCGCGGTGACCGCGCACACAAACCCCGCAACAATAAAGGACGCCATCATTCCGGGCCCGGCCTTTTGTGCCGCCTCGGCAGTCAAGACGAAAATGCCGGTGCCGATAATGGCGCCGACGCCGAGCATCGTGAGCTGAAATGCGCCTAGCGAACGGGTGAGAGATCTCTTTTCGGCACTCGCCAAAATAGCGTCAAGGGGTTTGATGCGCCAGTTCATCGGATCTCCCGTTTTTAAATGCTGCGCGGACTTTAGCGGCTTTCCTACCGCGCTAGCAAACTATTACTCCAAACTAATTACTTAATGTGCCGCCGTAATCGGATGTTTATCAGTTCCACGACGGCGGAGAATGCCATCGCGAAATACAAATAGCCGTGCGGGATCTCGCGTTCCAACGATTCTGCGATCAGCTGGGCACCCACCAATACCAAGAACGCCAGCGCCAATACTTTGATGGTCGGGAACCGCTCGATGAACGCGCTGACCGCGCCGGACACCGCCATCATGATCAACACCGAAACCACGATGGCAGCGACCATCACCTCGATGTGCTGCGCCAGCCCGATGGCGGTAAATACCGTATCCAACGAGAACACTATATCGATCACGCCGATCTGAAGGATGATCATCCACAGCGAATTCATCAGCCCTGGCTTGCGGCTCTCCACTTTTCCCCGCCACATGTCGCGGATCTCCATGATGCTGCTCACCACCAGAAAAACGCCGCCGGCGAACAGAACCAGGTCGCGGCCGGACACGTCAGTCCCGAGCGCCCGAAACAGCGTAGCTCGCAGCGTCGCCAGCCATACAATGGAAAACAGCAGAGCAATGCGCGTGAGCATGGCGAATCCCAAGCCCAAGATCCGCGCGCGACGGCGCTGCGCTTCCGGCAAGCGATTGACGAGAATCGAGAGGAAAATGATGTTATCAATGCCGAGGACGATCTCAAGCATTGCGAGTGTCAGGAAAGACAGCCACGTTTGCGGATCGTAGAGCAATTCCATCAAATTACTCCGGCTCGCACGCCGCTAACGGAAGGCCATTAAATTTAAGGCAATCCGTCGACTTCTTCCGGTTTAGTTGCCTTCCGCTCCAGCAAATCGTCGACACGCAATCCAAGATCGAGCGACAACGCCGCTGAGATGTAGATCGAGGAATAGGTCCCGGCGAGGATGCCGATGACTAGCGCCGCCGAAAACCCCCGCAACGTCTCGCCGCCGAATAACAACAGCGCGACCACCACCAGCAAGGTGACCAGTTTGGTCATCAAGGTTCGCGACAGGGTCTGGTTGATCGACTCGTCGATGACTTGCGCGATCGAAAGCTTGCGAGCCGAGCGCGCGCGCTCGCGGATACGGTCGATCACGATGACCGTGTCGTTCAACGAGTAACCGATGACTGCCAAGATCGCCGATATCGCGGTGAGATCGAAAGTCATTTGCGTCAGCGCGAAAAAGCCCACGACGCAGATCGGATCATGCAGCACCGCGAAAATCGCGCCGAGAGCGAGTTTCGGCGTAAATCTAAATAAAACGTAGATCAAGATCAAGACCAGCGTGGCGAATAGCGCCCAACCGCCTTTGACGAACAATTCCTGACCCACCTGCGGCCCCACCACCTCCGTTCTCTGCAGCTTTACGCCGGGGTCGATCTTGGAAAAAATCTCCAGTACGCGCGCACCGATCTGATCCCCCTTGGCGTTCGGATCCGGCGGCAAGCGCACCAGGATATCGCGCGAACTGCCGAAAGCCTGCACTTGCGCCCCGACAACCCCGGCGCTCGCCAGGGCCCCGCGCAATGCTTCGATGTCCGGGGCCTGGGGAAAATTCGATTCCACAACCACGCCGCCTGTGAAGTCCACCCCCAAATTCAATCCGCGGGTCAATACCAGTGCGAACGAGGCGAGAATCAAAAAAGCCGACAACCCGTACCACACCTTGCGGGTGCGCATGAACGGGAAGTGAGTTGCCTTGTGGAAAAATTCCATGTCCGTTCCTCTAGATCGACAAGCGATCGAGCTTGCGCCTTCCGCCGTAAATGATCTGCACGATCGCGTGGCTGCCCATGACTGACGTGAACACCGAGGTGAAAATGCCGAGTACGAGCACCACGGCGAAGCCGCGAATTGCGCCGGCACCGAAGGACCACAGGACGACGCCGGCGATCAACGCGGTGATATTCGAGTCCGTTATCGCCGATAAGGCCCGCTCGAACCCTGCGGCGATGGCCGCGCGCGGTGTAACGCCGTTGCGCAGTTCTTCGCGGATGCGTTCATAGATCAAGATGTTCGCGTCCACGGCCATGCCCACTGTCAGAACGACGGCGGCAATTCCGGGCAATGTCAGACCGAATCCCAGCACCGACAGAAGCGCTGTAAGCAGCACGACATTGGCCGCCAGCGCGACATCGGCGATCAATCCGAACACCTTGTAGTAAATGGCCATGAAAATGAAGGCGGCGAGCATGCCGAACACCATCGCCTTGATGCCCTTGTCGATATTGTCCTTGCCCAGACTCGGACCGATGGCGCGTTCTTCGACTGGGGTCAGAGGCGCAGCCAGGCCGCCGGCGCGCAGCAGCAGCGCCAATTCCCGGCCCTCTATGGGATTGACGCCGGTGATCGAAAAATTATTGCTGAACACGCCGCGTATCGTCGCGCGATTGATGACTTCTTCGGTGGTGCGGTCGACTTCCACGCCTTGCGCATTCTTATCCCGTGAGCGATCGATGAACACCACGGCCATCAAATGGCCCAGATTTTCCTGGGTGTTCTTCAGCATCTTGGCGGCGCCGCGGCTGTCCAAGCCTACTGAAACCGCTGCCCCGTCCTGGCTGTTGGGCTGGAATGTCGCGTCGGTCAATTGATCGCCGGTCACCACAACCTCGCGCTTCAGCAGAACCGGTTGCTTCTCCCGTGTGTAGAACAGCTTCGAGCCCAACGGTACCCGCCCGGTAGCCGCGGCCTCGAGCGGATTGTTGGTCTCATCGACCATCCGAAATTCCAAGGTCGCGGTCTTGCCAAGGATCTTTTTGACCTCGGCCGAGTTTTGCAGGCCTGGCAACTGGACGGATATGCGATCCACGCCCTCCCGCGCCACCTGCGGTTCTGAGACCGCCAGTTCCGGACTATTGAGGCGATTGCGTAGGATCACGATATTTTGCGAAACGGCGTAATCCTGACGTTCCTTGATTTCTTGCGGCGTCAGTTGCAGTTCCAACGCGGGAGAACCGGCCACTGCGGTC
This sequence comes from Gammaproteobacteria bacterium, assembly GCA_028293775.1. The sequence continues at coordinate 2,292 of JAQGOD010000366.1, read as the reverse complement.
TCGGTCAAATTCAAATTGCGGCTGTCGGCGAGGATGGCCGCCCTTCCCTTGGCGAAACTATCGGCATCGCGAAACAGCACGCGCACGCGCTTGCTGTCGTAATCGACCACCACGTCCTGGTAGGCCACACGCGCATTACGCAATGCGGCGCGGAAATCTTGCTCGCGGCGGTCTAGAAGCTGCTTGACCGCGCCTTGTACGTCCACTTGATAGACCAGGTACACGCCGCCGCGAAGGTCGAGACCCAACTTAACCGGATTCATGCCCAAGTTGTGCATCCAGGAGGGCACCCGCGAGGACTGCGACAGCGCAATCGTGAACTGATTGGGGCGCGCCTCCGCGATCACATCGCGCGCCTTCAACTGATCCTGCGTACTGCTGAAGCGCAAGGTCAGGCGTCCCTGCTCCAAAAAAACGCCCGATGGGGTAACGGCCTTGTCCTTGAGAAGCTGAACGACGGCGGTGCGATCGGCATCCGTCACGGCTTGCCGGTCGGCCGCCAATTGCAAGGCGCTTTCCTCGCCAAATAAATTCGGCAGCGCCAGAAAGATCCCGGCAAGCAATACGATCGCGACCAACGCGATCTTCCAGCGCGGATAGGAAATCATGCGCTTTTGACCGTACCCTTCGGCAGCACCGTCGCAACCTGGAATTTCTGCAGCTTGATTTTGACGCCGTCTGCGATTTCGACCGTTAAGAACTGATCGCCGACATCGATTACCTTGCCAATGATGCCGCCGGTGGTCGCGATTTCATCGCCCGCCGCGACCTTGGACAGCATTTCGCGCTGCTCTTTGGCGCGCTTGCTTTGCGGCCGGATGAGCAAAAAGTAAAACACCACCAGCAGAAGGGCCGGCATCAGCAACATGTTCAAGGTGCTCGAGCCGCCGGGAGCCGCACCCGCGGCCTGCGCATTTGCCGAATTTATGAGGAAATCCATAGTGTTACACTCTTATTTTGCGGCGGACGCCGCTACACAAAGCCGCGTAGTATACAGCAGGCAGGCTCAAACTTAACCGGAAGTCGAGGCCTTTAGGGCGTAGAACTCGGCGGCAAAGCTCTCGAATCGGCCCGCCACGATCGCGGCGCGAATATCCATCATCAGGCGCTGATAGAAAAACAGATTGTGGACGGTGTTGAGGTGCGATCCGAGGATTTCGCCGCACCTGTCCAAGTGCCGCAAATAGCTGCGGCTGTAGTTTTGGCAGGTATAGCAGGCACAACCCTCTTCGATCGGTCCGGTAGCCTTCTGATGGACGGCGTTGCGAATATTGATCACACCGCTGCGGGTGAACAGATGGGCATTTCTCGCGTGCCGGGTCGGCATGACGCAATCGAACAGATCAATTCCTCGTCTCACCGCCTCGAGAATGTCCTGCGGCCGCCCCACACCCATCAAATAGCGGGGCTTGAGTCTGGGCATGTGCGGCAATAAGTGATCGAGCACCCGTTCGCGCTCGGTTTCGGGCTCACCGACCGCCAGTCCGCCCACGGCCAGCCCCTCGAATCCGATCTGCTCCAGGGCCGCCAGCGATTCGAGGCGCAGCGCCGCATGGACGCCGCCTTGCACAATGCCGAACAGCGTTCCCGGAGGTTCGGTTAGATAGTATTCGCGATACCCGCGCAGCGCCCAACGCATCGAGAGTTCCATCGAAGCGCGCGCCTCCTCCTCGCTGGCCGGGTAAGCCGTGCACTCATCGAAGCTCATGGCGATGTCGGAGGCCAGCGCGCGCTGAATGCGCATCGACTCCTCGGGCGACAAGAACACGGCGGCGCCATCCACCGGCGAGCGAAAATGCACGCCCTCCTCGCTGAGCTTTCGCATTTCAGTGAGGCTCCATACTTGAAAACCGCCCGAATCGGTAAGGATGGGCCGGCGCCAATGCATGAAACGGTGCAGCCCTTGATGCGCTTGGATGACTTCGATTCCAGGCCGCAGATACAAATGAAAGGTGTTGCCCAGCACGATTTCGGCGCCAATCCCTTCAAGATCTTCCGGGGTCATCGCCTTCACAGTTCCGTAAGTACCCACCGGCATGAACGCGGGCGTCTCGACCGTGCCGCGCGCGAATTCCAGGCGGCCTCGCCGCGCCGATCCATCCTGCGCCAATAAGTTGAAGCGCATCGAGGCGCTCATGTGGCCGTGGCCGCGGCCGCGGCGTCGTCGGCCGCGGCGGTGGGCTCAAGAAACATCGCGTCACCGTAGCTGAAAAATCGATAACGCGCCCGCACCGCATGGGCGTATGCAGCGAGCAATGCCTCGCGCCCCACAAAAGCGGCGCACAGCATCAA
>JAQGOD010000325.1 GCA_028293775.1 Gammaproteobacteria bacterium | reverse complement strand
TCATGCGGGTGATCTGCGAGTTTCAGTCCTATGCCGAACCTTCGGTGCAAAAGATCGTGAGCGGCATCTTCGCCGATCAGGTCGCCGCGGAAATCGATGATTTGGCCGATGCCATGCACATCGTCGGGCGCGAGGCGCGAACGATTGAAGGGCGTCTCAGCAAGGAAGAATGGATCGTGGGCAAAAATTATTCCGCGGTCGACATGGTCATTTTCCCGTGGATTCAACTATTGCGGCGCGCGCTCGACCGAAGCGCGGCGAAGGAACTCGGGGCACGCTTCTTACCCATGGAGCGCAACTATCCTGCGCTCGCTCGATGGATTCGCAGGATCGAGTCGCTTCCCGGTTACGACCGAACTTATCCGCCTCATTGGCGCGAGATTTAGGCTTTACTTCAAGGAACAAACCAAATGGCAGAGAAATTATGAGCAAGCACGAAGTGCATGTGAAATTCGCGGGCAAGATCGTCATGGTGGGTTTTGGCAGCATTGGACAGGGAATCTTGCCCTTGATCTTGCGTCACATCGGCACTTCGTCGGATCGCATCACCATCGTGACCGCAGAGGACAGGGGCAATTCGGAAGCCAAAGAATTCGGCGTGAAATTCGTCAAGTCCCGGCTTACGGCCGAGAACTACCGGCAGGTCCTGGAGCCGCTCATCGGCGCGGGCGACTTCCTGCTGAACTTGTCCGTGGACGTCTCCAGCGTCGCACTCATTCAATTGGCGCGCGAGCGAGGCGCACTGTATCTCGATACCTGCATCGAACCGTGGGCCGGCGGCTACACCGACCCGAACACGCCGGTCGAAACGCGCAGCAACTATGTCATGCGCTTGGATGCTTTGAAGCTGCGTAAAGGCAATGAAAAATCCTCGACCGCGGTGTTAACCCATGGCGCCAATCCGGGTTTGGTCTCGCACCTGGTCAAGCAAGCCTTGGTCAATATTGCACAGGACACAGGGGTCGATGCGGACATTCCCACTTCTCGAGCCGAGTGGGCCAAGCTGGCGCAACGCTTAGGTATCAGCGTGATACACATTGCGGAGCGCGATACCCAGGTTTCCAACGTGCCGAAGGCACTCAATGAGTTCGTGAATACCTGGTCGGTCGATGGCTTCGTCAGTGAAGGAGCACAACCGGCGGAACTTGGCTGGGGCTCGCATGAGAAGCACTTTCCCAAGGATGGCGGCCGGCACAAGACCGGTTCGAGATGCGCCATTTACTTGAATCGGCCGGGCGCGAGCACCCGGGTGCGACCCTGGACTCCGGCCGCGGGACATTTTCACGGATTTCTCATCACACATTCGGAAGCGATCTCATTGGCGGACTATTACACGGTGATGGACGGCGAAAAGCTGCTCTACCGCCCCACCAGTCACTATGCCTACCACCCCAGCGACGATGCGGTGATGTCGGTGCATGAATTCGCCGGGCGCAATTGGCAACTGCAAGATCGCAAACGGATCATGATGGAGGAAATCACCGAGGGCATCGATGAGCTCGGCGTGCTGCTCGCAGGACACTCGAGAAACGCATATTGGTACGGCTCGCAGCTGTCCATCGGGGAAGCTCGCGCCCTAGCGCCTTATAACAGCGCGACCAGCCTGCAGGTTACGGCCGCCGCGCTGGCCGGGATGATCTGGGCCATGGAGAACCCGAATCGGGGCATCGTCGAGCCGGATGACATGGACTACCAGAGGCCGCTTGAGATTTGCAGGCCCTACTTGGGCAATGTGGTGGGCAAGTACACCGATTGGACTCCTTTATATCAACGCGGCGAGCTGTTCGAGGAGGACCTCGATACATCGGATCCTTGGCAGTTCAAGAACATTCGGGTGGTTTGACGCCATAATCGACGGCGGCCACGGTCAAGGTGGCCGCCCCTCCGGGAAGCTCGACCGTGATCTCATCGTCGAGCCGCTTGCCCATCAAACTGCGGCCGAGAGGTGAATCCATGCTGATGTAGTCCTCAGCCATGTCGAATTCGTCCGGTCCGACGATGCGATACCAACGAAGCACGCCGGCACTTTCCACCTGCACCCACGCGCCGAAGAACACGCGTGTTGGGTCGCGCCGCCCAGGGAGTGCGGAAGGATCGACGACCGTCATGCCTTCGAGCCGTTGGCGCAAGAAACGCACGCGCCGGTCGATCTCGTGCAAACGCCTTTTGCCGTACGTGTATTCGGCGTTCTCGGACCGATCGCCCTGCGCCGCGGCTTCAGAAACGGCTTGCGTGACGCGCGGCCGTTCCTCATGCCAGAGCTGGTCCAACTCCTCCTGCAGCCGTCGGGCGCCCTCGGGGGTGATGTATTTGGAACCCTGAATCGTGGGCGGGCGATATCTTGACACGGTGCAATATCTTCGGCGGCGTTCGAGGGACGTGAATTGGTTCTAAATTGATTACAAGCGACTGAGCAATCGCTCACAGATTGCGCACGCAACGAAACATAAGCTCTCTACCCATGAGCTCCAAATACTACACCCACTTTATCGCGCAATCGGAGGACGCCATCGAGTACAACGAGTATCGCGGCGTTGTGGAACTGCTGGGCCAAGCCGGCAGTGTAGAAGGCGATCGAGATATCGCGCGCATGCTGGCGCGCAGCTTTGATCTTGAGGAAACCGACATCCAAGTCCTTCAGTGGCACCAACTGCACTAAGGCAACCGATCCCCTAGCGGGCTTTACTTCCCTTCATTGAAGTCCGCCTCTCTGCCCCGAGCTAACACTCGGGGCTTTTTTTTGCCAAGTGGTAGACTTCGCGCACGACCCCGATCAACGGGGCAGGAGGGGAAGATGGGTAAGTTTGCTCTGGTCTTGGCGATGTTTGCCGGACTGCTGGTCTCGGGCTGCGGTTATAACAATATTCAATCGACCGACGAGCAGACCAAGGCGGCATGGTCCGAAGTTCTCAACCAGTACCAGCGGCGTGCCGATCTCATCCCCAATCTGGTGAAGACCGTCCAAGGTTACGCTGCCCAGGAACAAACGGTGCTGCTCGGCGTGACGCAAGCCCGGGCCAAAGTCGGCTCCATCCAGGCAACGCCCGAACTGGTCAACGATCCGGCGGCGATGGCTAAGTTCCAAGCCGCGCAAGGCGACCTGTCGAACGCCTTGTCGCGTCTCTTGGTGGTGACGGAAAACTATCCGCAACTGAAGTCCGATCAGAATTTCCGCGACTTGCAGGCGCAGCTGGAAGGCACGGAAAACCGCATCACCGTGGCCCGCAATCGCTTCATTCAAGCGGTGCAGAACTATAATTTGGCGATCCGCCAGTTCCCGTCCAATTTGACGGCCATGATGTTCGGCTATAAGACCAAGGCCAATTTCGCCCCGGAGAACGAGGCTGCCATCTCCAAGCCACCGTCGGTGGACTTTGCGCCTCCGCCGGCATCGGCTCCACCGCCTGCAACGGCTCCACCGCCGGCCTAGACTGCGCACTAAACGTGCGCGTTGCCCGCCTCGGGGCAGGGCTTTTCCTGCTGTTCGGTTTCGCGCTCGCCGGCGCTGAAGTGGCCGT
>JAQGOD010000320.1 GCA_028293775.1 Gammaproteobacteria bacterium | reverse complement strand
TCCGATCGGCGTGCGTTCAGCCAGCAGGACTGGTCCGGTGTCGAGCCCTTCTTCCATCCGCATTGCCATCACACCGGTGGCGGAATCGCCCGCCATGATCGCGCGTTGGATCGGGGCGGCACCGCGCCAGCGCGGCAGGAGGGAGCCATGCAGATTGAAACAGCCCAGCTTTGGCGCATCCAGGATCGGCTTGGGCAGGATCAGCCCATAGGCGACGACGATGGCGGCATCGAGGTTGAGCGCTTCGAAGATTTCCTGCTGCTCTGCGTCCTTCAGAGACAGCGGCGTCCGCACGGGAATACCGGACTCCAGCGCGAAGCGATGCACCGGCGACGGATCGGAGGCGAGGCCACGGCCCTTGGGCCTTGGCGGCTGGCTATAGACACAGGCGATGTCATGGCCTTGCCCGATCAGTTCGGCCAGCGTCGGCACGGCGAAATCGGGGGTGCCGAGAAAGGCGAGGCGGAGGGTCACCCCGTCTCTCTAAAGCGCTTGGCCTTGGCCAGCTTGCGCAGCGCCATCGAGCGTTTGAGTTTGGAGATGTGATCGATGAACAGCACGCCTTCGAGATGGTCCATCTCATGCTGTAGGCAGGTGGCGAGCAGGCCGTCGGCTTCGAGATGCTGCAATTTGCCGTCACGGTCGAGATATTCGGCGCGGATGCGGGCGGGGCGTTCGACGTCCTCCCAGATTTCCGGCACCGAAAGGCAGCCCTCTTCGAACAGAGCCAGTTCGTCGGAAGCCCAGAGAATTTTCGGATTGATATAGGCCTGCGGATTCTTCTTGCCCGACTTCTGCTCCAGATCCATGACGATGACGCGTTTGGGCGCGCCGATCTGAACGGCGGCCAGGCCGATGCCGTCTGCCTCGTACATGCTGTCGGCCATGTCATCGACCAGCTTGCGGATTTCGTCGTCGACGCGCTCCACCGACGTAGAAGCGGCTTTCAGGCGGGGATCTGGCGCGGTCAGGATCGGGCGGATGCTCATGGGCTGGAAATAGGGGTTCAGGGCAAAAGGGTCAAGGGAACGGCGCTATTCCGCGCTTTTGGTGAGCAAAAGGTCCCGGCCTGCCTGCGGAAACCGGACGACGGTATCGACATCAGGCAGGGGCTCGATCGCCTTGGACGTGCCCTCAACACCAAGCTCGTTGAAGCGGCGCGCCTGCGGCATGACGGAACTCTCCAGGCTACCCACCATCGCATTGTATTTCTTGGCGGCATTGTTGATGTGCTTGCCCAGATCGCAGATGTGATCGCCCAACGTTGCGAGCTTGCCGTACAGGTCCTTGCCGAGTTTCGCGACATCCAGCGCATTGGCCGCCAGCTTCTCCTGCCGCCAGCCATAGGAGATCGCCTTGGTGAGGGCGATGAAGGTCGTCGGCGTGCAGATAAGCACGCGGTTCTTGATGCCGTCCTCGAACAGGTCTGGATCGCGCTCGAAGGCAGCAGAGACGAAATTGTCGCCGGGCACGAACATCACAACACAATCGGTGCTGCCGGCGATCTTCTCCCAATAGGATTTGCTGGACAAATTGGTCAGGCGCTCGCGCAACTGCATCGCGTGACGCTTCAGGAGGATCTCGCGTTCATCCTCGCTGGTCGCGGCAATCGCATCGAGGTAGGCGCTGACTGGCGCCTTGGCATCGACGACGATGACACGACCGCCCGAGACGTTGATCAGCACGTCCGGACGAAGCGATTCATCGGTGCCGCGGAAATGTTTCTCGGTCTCGAAATCGCAATTCTCCACCATGCCGGAGAGCTCCATCACCCGGCGCAGTGTCTCCTCGCCCCAGCGGCCACGCGTCTTGGGCGAGGCACGCAGCGCATTGACCAGGTTGGCGGTGACCGTCTTGACCTCGGTATGCTGGGCATTGACCGATTGGAGCATCGCATCGATGGTCGAGAACCCGGCAATGCGTGCCTTCTCGATATCCTTGATCGCGACGTCATAGGATTTGAGCGACTCGCCCAATGGCGCAATCAGTTCAGACATCGCCTTGGTGCGTTCATCGATTTCCTTCGTCGTCATGGCGCGCTGGTTGGTGAATATCTCTTGAGCGCGGGTCATGAACTCGGTGCTGCTGGATTTCAGCACGTCGCCAGCCAGGAGCTTGAACTGGTCCTGCACTTCCTGACGCATCTGGGTCAGCTGCGCGATCTGCGCCTTATGAGCCAAACCTGCACTTTCGAGATTTGCCCGCAAACCTGCGGCCTCATTGGAGAGGTCGAAGATGCGCTTCTGTGCGGCGTCGAAATCGGTAGCCAGCTTTTCGGCGGATTCGAGCTTGCCGCCGAGCCGGGCCATCTCTTCGTGGGATGCGCGCTCGCGCGAACGCAACGAATCCATTTCGACCAATTGGCTGCGCGCAGCCGTCAGTTCGTCGTCCTGCCGCGCCATGCGCAAGCGGATTGACTGCAGCTTACGCAGGTTGAGAGCCCAGACCGAGAGAGCGCAAACCGCGCCTATTCCGAGCCCTGCAAAAAGCGAAAGATAATCCACCCGGTTCTCCTTACCGCCACCAGAATCGCGCGCCGCCAGTATAACGCAGGTGCGTGCATTGTTATTAAAGGGTAAATTTCACCTAGGCGGCTTGACCTATGCCTTAAGCGGAAGCTAACGGATTTACGGGAGGATGCTCCGTTTCAAGGGGGACTGCGATGGCTTATCAGCGTGTCTTTGGTCGGCGGTCCGGTTTCCAACCGCCTTATGCGCGCGAAAAGCAGATTCCGCGGCAGGTGGACTTTATCGAGCTGGTTTCGCGACTGGCATCGCCGGATGCAATGGATATCGCCCGGCCGTCGCCGGACCGGGAAATCCCAGGCGAAGAGCGCGAAAGCCTTTTCGCATCCGTGATCGCGCTTGCGCAAAAGGTCGCCACGTTTTTTCCGTCGCGCCAGACCAAAGCAGAGCCCGAGTTGGTCGCCGAAGCCGATCCTGAACCGAACCCCGATTTGCGTGAACCGACCTAAAGCGAGCGCCGCGCCTTGAAGGCGGCGTTGAGTGTGCCTTCGTCCAGATAGTCGAGCTCGCCGCCGACCGGGACGCCATGCGCGAGGCGCGTAACCTTGACGCCGCTCTGCGCCAACGTATCCATCAGATAATGCGCGGTTGT
>JAQGOD010000286.1 GCA_028293775.1 Gammaproteobacteria bacterium | reverse complement strand
CGTCCCGTGCCGCCCTCTAGCGCCCTGCTGACTCGCCTAGGGTCGAAGGAAAGCCGATATCAGGTGAATTTTTCGGTCTCTGATACGGAACACCTTTCAATGACCAAAGATCTACTGCTCCGGCATGCAAGGCGACAACTTTACTATTCCGGTCTCTACTTTCTACCCGCTGCGCAAGACAGCCGAACACCCGATCAAGATACGGGCCGGCCACTTCACGTAGTGCTGCAGCTTCTTCAAGACATCATCCTCTTCGAAGCTCTGGATGCGGAGCAACTGGCCGAATTGGCCGCCCACTTCAAGCCGCAAACGCTCGAACCAGGAGAGGTGCTGTTTGCGCAACGGGGAACCGAAGCGATGCTCTTCGTCGTCGCCTCTGGAATTCTTGAAGTCAGCCAACATACGGCACTTTCTGGGGAGCAGACGGCTGGCTATATTGGGGCTGGCGACTACATCGGTGAAGTCAGTCTGCTCACCGGCGCGCCTTATGCGGCCACGGCCACAGCTCGCACGCTTTGCAAGCTCTATGGACTCGACTGCAACGTCATAAAGCGTCTGCTCGCAGCAAATTCGAGCTTGTATGCCGAATTTGACCGCTCTGCGCGCCGCGGCCTCGCGATTCTCAATCGAGGCGTGGCTGTTCGCGCTACCGATGACAGTGCCCGCCAATCGCTACTCCAACGCATTCGGGCATTTTTCGACAATTCACGCTAGCAACACTTACGAGCCGCTCCCCAAAGGGGGACTGTTGGCGTGGGCAGCTGCCGCACAGAATAATTTTAGAATCAGCCCAAGGAGACACCATGCAAAACCAGTCGACAAACAGAGCGGGTCATTCCGACTTATCGCGTCGCGAACTACTTCTTGCAGGCGCCGCTTCACTCGCTGCGTGCGCACTACCGTGGGGTGCGGTGGCTGAGACGCCAGCGGAAATCAATCCATCAAATTACACCGGAGATGCACGGATGAATACCATCACGACCAAAGACGGGGTTACGCTATTTTACAAAGACTGGGGCAGCGGGACGCCCATCGTGTTTTCGCACGGCTGGCCGCTTTCCTCCGATGATTGGGATGCGCAGCTCATTTTCTTCTTGAATCACGGCTATCGGGTCATCGCCCATGACCGCCGCGGCCATGGACGCTCGAGCCAGACGGGCGACGGTCACGATATGGATCACTACGCCGATGACTTGGCGGCGCTGACCTCGCACCTGAACCTCAAGGGTGCCGTGCATGTCGGTCATTCGACCGGCGGCGGCGAAGTAGTCCGCTATATCGCCCGGCATGGCGCGAATCGCGTGGCGAAGGCAGTGCTCATCAGCGCCGTTCCGCCGCTTATGGTCAAGACCGCGTCCAATCCCGGCGGACTACCCAAGGACGTGTTCGACGGACTGCAGGCGCAGGTTGCCGAACATCGGTCCCAATTCTATCTCGATTTGCCCACAGGGCCCTTTTACGGATTCAACCGACCGGGCGCGAAGATCTCACCGGGAGTCATTCAGAACTGGTGGCGCCAAGGCATGATGGGAGGCGCCAAGGCGCACTACGATGGCATCGTCGCCTTCTCCCAGACCGATTTCACGGAAGATTTGAAGAAAATCACCGTTCCCACGTTGGTGATGCACGGCGATGACGACCAGATCGTGCCGTATGCGGACTCTGGTCCGCTGAGCGCCAAGTTGGTGAAGAACGGGACTTTGAAAACCTACAAGGGCTTCCCGCACGGTATGCCGACTACCGAGGCTGCCACGATCAACGCGGATCTGTTGGCCTTTATTAAGGGATGAGTACCGGGCCATCGCGGTAGTCCCGAAGTCGCTCCCCCAAAGGGGGGACTGTTGGCGGCGCATAAACCGATGACACTGCTTCTCATGAATATCGCGATGAGTTCTTCGGAGCGCGGCAGCGTGTTCTACCGCTTTGCGCCGGCGGTTCGGTTTTCATGCGCGGCATCGCTTCTGGGCTTACTGGGCGGCTGCGACGGTGCGCCCTCGCGGAATATTTTAGGCTCGTATTTTCCGTCTTGGATGGTTTGCGCGCTGGTGGGCCTTGCGTTGGCACTCGCCGCCCGAGCAATTTTCAAGGCCTTTGGAATGCTCGAAGAGCTACCAATCCCTTTGGTCGTCATGCTGGCGATTGGCTGTGCAGGCACCTTCGCGATGTGGTTGATCTGGCTGTCTTGAAAAATACCTATGAGTGAAAGCAAATCGCTTCGTGGAAAAGTGATTGCAACGATGGCAATCGGACTAGCCATCGTTCTCGGCATTCTCGTCGTCTTCGCGATCGATCGGCGCCCGCGCACGCACGATGCGCGCATCTTTGCCTACAGCGCGGCGATGGCCTCGGAGATCAGCGGCCGTATTGTCCAGATTCTCGTGACCAATGATCAAGATGTTGCAAAGGGTGCGCCGCTGCTCGTCATTGATCCGGTGCCATATGAATTGCAACTGCGCCAAGCGCGCGCTCAGGTGGCCGCTCTTAAGGCACAGATCGCTCTGACGGGACGTCAAGTCACCTCCCAAGGTTCCGGCGTCCAAGCGGCAATGAGCCAAGTGCAGAAGGCGCGCGACCAGCTAAGGTTTGCCCAGGACACGCGCAAACGGCTTGAGCCGCTGGTGAAACCCGGCTTCGTTACGCAACAGCAATTGGACGAAGCGAAGACGAACGAAGCCTCCGCCGAAGCATCCCTTCAAGCGCTCACCCGCAGCGCCACCCAGGCGCGCCAGGCGGTGGGCGATACTTTAAGCCTCGAAGCGCAATTGGAAGGCGCGGAAGCGGCGGCGGCCAATGCCGCGCGCAACTACGATTTGACGACCTTGCGTGCCCCGTTTGCCGGAAAGGTAGTCGGATTGCAAATTGCGCAAGGCACCTTTGCCGTCGCCGGCCATCCGCTCTTCAGTCTCATCAAGTCCGATGCGTGGTACGCCATCGCCGACTTTCGAGAAACCGAATTGCCGCGAATCGCCGTCGGCGATCGTGCGACGGTGTGGACCATGTCCGAGAGCAACAACGCCTTCGCAGGACGGGTGGAAAGCTTGGGCGCAGGCGTGCAATCGACTGATCAAGGCGGTCCCGGACTTCCAGTCGTCGGCCGCGACCTCAACTGGGTGGTAGTCGCGCAGCGATTTCCTGTCTGGGTTCGGCTCGACGGCCCGCCCCCTTTTGCCATGCACGTGGGTTTAACTGCATCCGTCAAAGTGCATCATGACGAAAGCCGCTGAGTCGCAACGATCGCGCCGCCCGCTCCTTGAAATGTTCGCCGTCGGGCTCAGCTTGCCGCTCAGCGCTCAACTGGCGGTGGCTCAAGCGCCGCCAAGCCCCTCGCAACCCTGGGCGATTCCCGAATCGGCCATCCGCCGCGCCGAAGCCCTGGGTGATGCCCGTTTTTCGGTTCCGCAGAAGCAGTACGACCTGGCCGCGCTGGTCGATCTGGCAGAAAGGGAAAATCCAAAAACGCGGGAAGCTTGGGAAGCAGCGCGTGAAGCGGCCGCGGGTATCGGCCTCGCAGAAAGCGCGTACTTGCCGCAGCTTTCCTTGCAAGCCATCGGCGGCTTTCAGCACACGCCGTTGCCAATGCCAAGAAACCTGGTACCAGCAGGCTATTTCGTCTCCGATACGCGGGAAGTGATTCCCGCGCTCGCATTGAAATGGTTGCTGTTCGACTTCGGCCGTCGCGGTGCCCAACTGCAGGCCGCGCGCGCAGACTCGTTTGTCGCCAACGTGGCCTTCACGGGTGCCCATCAGAAGCTCATTTTCGATGTGTCGCAAGCGTATTTTGACTTAGGCGCCGCGCGCGGGAAGCTCCATGCCGCGCAGAAGGCCTTGAGTACCGCTCTTACAACTCAGGATGCCGCCGTTGCCAAGCAGAATAACGGCCTCGCCACCGTGGTTGCTGTCGCGCAGGCGCAGCGGCAAACGGCTCAAGCACGCTACACGCTGGCAGCGGCCGAGGGCGCCGAGAGAACCGCGCTCGCAAATCTCATCGCGGCCCTCGGAGTGCCCGCTGCTACGGAAATCGATGTCGTGGATAGCGCAGAGTTGCCGCTACCGCCCGCTCCGGCCGCCACTGTATCCAAGGCGGTCGATCAAGCGCTCGCGCACCGGCCCGATGTCATCGCCGCACTCGGCAAAGTGGATGCGGCCGAGGCGGCTCTCAAGGGCGAGCGGCGATCCTACTATCCCACGATTGAACTCTCGGGCCAGGCCTTTCAGAACATTGGTTCGTTGAACTCCGACGGCGGCCCTTATTCGCATATTAATCGGCCCGGACAAAGCATTCTCCTGTCGTTTAGCGTCCCCCTGTTTGACGGTGGCACGCGGCGAAATCGCATTTCCATGGCGGATGCCAAAGCGCGCGAGGCGCACGAACAACTGGCGGCCGCGCGCGACTCCGCCTCGCAACAAGTAGTGCGCGCCTATAACGGATTGTTGACGAGCCTGGCCGAGTATGATGCCGCCACAGTCTTGAGTCAGGCTGCGCACACGGCCTACGAGGCAGCGCTGCGTTCGTATCGCCAAGGGGTCGGGACCTATACCGATCTTGCCACCGAAGAGAACGCCGTCGTCCAAGGCGACACGCAGGTTGAGGATGCGCGTGCGAATGCACACACCGCCGCGGCGGCACTGGCGCTTTCCATGGGAGCGATTGACATCGCGGCAGTCCCGCCCTGATCGATCTTGGCCCTGATCGACCTTCGCACCTACGACTCTTGTCGATCGGCCACCGCGAGAAGGCTTCTATAGTCGCGCGCGAGCGCATCCGCCGTGAGCTGAAATGGCTGCGGACCCGAAATGGCCTTTCGCGCGTACCATAAACCGCCGAGCGCGAGTACACCCCAACCGCCACAAACCACCCACGCCACCGCGGTGCGATGCAGGCCATCCCATGCCGAGACAATCACCGCGACCGACAGGAAGCATGCAAAGATGAGGCCTGCGGCTGCGGAGATGCTCGCGCCCACGGACGCCTTGACGATCTCGTCGCGGAACTTGTGTAGATCATCTCTGGCGAGCGGACCGTAATGCGGCGCTCGCTCACGCAGAAACTGAAGTATTGACCTGACTTCGTGAACTCGGCGAAACATGTTTAACCCCGCATTGCTGAATCTAGTGATCTTCGATCGATTTTTGACACGCCGCGTCGATACCGCTCGCAGGGCTCGTCACCACAGCTACGATGGCGTCGGCGAGCGCTGCGATCTCTCGTTGATACCCTTCAACCATTCCTGCGTAGCCGGCCTGGATCTTTTCCTCGGCTTGGAATGTACAGGTCGTAGCCCGCGCCTCATTCGATCGCTGGCCCGTGGCAGATAAGGTTGCGCTCCAAGACGCCTCGAGCAGCGCGTACCGCCCGAGTTCAGCCTCGAGACGTTGCACGTCGATGTCGAGCGTGAGCTTGGTAAAGGCGGGGCGCAATCCGGACATGCGGCCCAGCCGGCGCTGCAGCTCGAGGCGCACCGCATCTTTGAATTCATCGTTCACCGGCGACGCCCACCGCTCATTCTCCAGAAGCGTCATCTCGATCGGCCCGGTGCGAACCATCAACTCGGAGCGCTTGAGTTGCGGCGGTGTATGGACGACTCGCACGTCGATCACGAAGGTTATCTGCGAAGTCGGCAAGGTTTTGTCGGGCGGCGTAGTCAAGGTGTAGTAACGAACCGGCGCCGACGTACAGCCGACGCTCAGGCTCACGAGCCATGCAAGCGCGAACCGTAGCCAGTGGCCGTTCACGGTTTGGCCTCCGAAGGTAACGCCGCCGCAGGCTTCTCCTGCATCTTCTGCGGCCGCCTCCCGCGCAAGAGCGCATCTGGATGACGATCGAGATAGTCGGCCAACTCACGCACGGCCTGCAAGGTGCTGCGGGCCTCCGTTAACGTCTCGGTGACACCGCGTTGCAAGGGCGATTCCACGTCCAAAGTCCGGTCGGCAGAATCAAGCGTGCTATGCAGGGCCGACAAAGTATCCACGGCGCTCGGCAGTACCCGGGTGCGGAGCTCGCTCAAGGTTTCGTGAAGATCCTTCAGGTCCGTATGCAGATCCGCCGCGATTTGCTTGAGCGGTAGATCATTCACCTTCTTCACCAGCCGCCCGATGCTTGCTTCCAGTTCTTGAAAAGTCCCATTCACCGTCGGCAGTTCGAGCGGCACAATCGACGCGTCAAAGTCGGCTCGAGGGCTGGCGGGCAGAAAATCGAGCGCGATATAGAGCTTACCGGTCAGCAGGCTTGCCGATCGCGGCTGAGCGCGCAGACCGCGGTTGACCAGGGTTCCCACGAACGCAGCGAGCGTCTCATCGCTCTCGGTCTTACCCTGCGCAGCGAGAACCGCATATGCCTGACCCATGCGGTGCGGATAGACTTTGGCGGTCACGACAACGGGAAATGATTTGTTTTGACGCTCGTAGCCTAAGTCTACGGCGACGACGGACCCGATGTTTACGCCAACAAATTCGACTGGTGCGCCTACCTCGAGACCGCGCAGCGCCTGAGCGAACCGCATCCGGATGTAGCGCGGGTCCCCATCAGGCGGCGCCATCGCCTCGGTCTCGTTTTTGTACAGGGTGAATTCACCCAGCATGCCCGCATCCGCAGGCACGACTTCGGTGGGCCCGTCGTCGAAGGCGAGGCCTCCGGCAAGCACCGCCGCCAACGATTCGGTTTGCACCTTCAATCCATCGGCGCCGAACCTGACATCGATCCCGCTCGCATTCCAGAAGCGCGTCACGGGCTTCACGAAGCCATCATAAGGCGCCTCAACAAACACGGTCACGCGGGTGCTGCCGTCGGGCAGCAGATTCTCATCGATCACGCGACCCACATGGAACTGCCGAAAATACACCGGCGCACCTATGCCCAGGGAACCGGCGCGTGCAGCGTGCAACTGAAGCTCGCGACCGCGCGGACCGTGCGAAAGAGCGGGCGGATTCTCCAAGCCGACAAACTGACGCTCACGGAGCGTGGCGGCGCCGGTCTTCATGCCGATATACACCCCCGATAGCAAAGTACCGAGCCCAGACACCGAGCCCACGCCGATACGCGGTCGCACGATCCAGAATTGGGTGTCCGCCTTCAGCAAGCTCGCTGCGTCTTTCGACAAATCGGCGCTCACCACGACTGTTTGGTGATCCTTGCTCAGCACGACGGCGGACACTCGCCCCACCGTGACATCCCGGTACTTGACCAGCGTCTTGCCCACTTGGACCCCTTCGCCGCCTAAGAAGCTGATCGTGATCCGCGGACCCGCGTTCTCCCAATCCCTGATGAGCAGTGAAATACCGATGAGGGCGGCGGCTATCGGCACGACCCACACCAATCGAGGAATCCAACGCCGGTTGTGGACCGCCGGCGTGGGAAGCTCGTCTTCGGAAGGTGGCGTGGGCGCCGCGCTCATGCCCGTCGATCCCAGATCAAGCGGGGGTCGAAGCTCAACGCCGACAACATGGTCACGACAACGACGCCACAAAAGAAGGCGATGCCGGCGCGCGGTTCGGCGGCGCCTAACACCTGAAACTGCATCAATGCCGAGGTCAATGCGACAACGATGACATCGAGCATCGACCAATAACCGATGAACTCCACGATCCGGTAGAGCG
The DNA here is from genome assembly GCA_028293775.1 of Gammaproteobacteria bacterium. The sequence goes on along the minus strand of JAQGOD010000286.1, from coordinate 3,347 downwards.
CGGTCCGCTGATATTGCCGCCATCGGCTGTTCTGGCGTACCGTGAGGAGCAGCAAACCGATGGCGATAAACTTCGTGAATGGCACCGCAATGCTGGCAGTGAATATCAACAGGGCGATATCCCAGTCCCCCGAGCGCCAGAACTCGAGGATTCCGCCGATAATGGTGCTGTCCGACTCGCCCATCAATCCGCTGGTGTGCATTACCGGCAGCAGATTCGCGGGAATGTAAAAGACGATTCCTGCAATCAGCCAGGCTAGCGTCAACTCGGTGCTGAAAGGCGTGCGATGTTCGACCCGACTTTGGCAGCGTGGACAGCGCCGATCTATCCTCAGAGATGCGCGGGACACCGCAAGACCACAGGTTCGGCAAAGAGCCAGCCCGAGTTCGAGTGATTGCTTCAACGGCGTCATGTCTTGACCGCGGGGGCGATCGACCACCAAGACGCCGGATCACAGCGCCCGAGTAGTGCAAGCACTATTGTTAAGGCCGCGATCGCCCAGATGCCGGCCCCCGCCGTGATGGGGACCCAATTTGCGAGTTTCACGATTGCGACCAAGGCGCCCAGCAAGAAGACCTCAGTCATGCTCCAGGGACGCATCCGGTGCAGCAGCCTCATAATCGGCGCAAAGGCGGGCGGCCGGTGCCCGACGCGCGCGAACAGCAGCACCCAGAAGAGGAGCGCGATTTGCACCGCCGGGATGAGAAAGGTGGTGAACGCGAGCCCCAAGGCAGCGACTGCAATCCAGCCCTGCTGCAGCGAGCGCACGGCAACCCAGATATTGGCTCGGGTCTCCATCCCAGCCATGTCGATGCTGAGGATCGGTGTGAGATTGGCGATGGCGAAAAAAATCGCCGCGGCGCAGACGAGTGCCAATCCACTCTCGACGTTCGCGCCAAAATAGCGTGCTAGAACCGCATCGCAGCGTCGGCAGAGGGCCACATCGCCCCGGCGCAAGTGAATCGCGCGATACGCGGTGTCGCAATCGCGACAAATGAGTATCGGGTTCACGGCCACGGCTCTTATTGCGCCCCTCGCTAAAGGTTCTCGCCGACCATTTCGAAAACTTCGCCCGCCTTTCCATGCATAACGGCCTTGATTGAATACATGGCCATCCCGTAAACGGATTCGAGTGCGGTGAACGGCGGCATGACGAGTTCCATCGGCTCGACCTTGACATTGAGCAGCGCGGGCCCGGGCTGCCCGAGCCACTCGGCCACGGCGCCTTCGAGTTCATCTGCCTTGCTGACGGTCCTGCCCCAAAGCCCCATGGCTTCTGCGACTTTGCCAAAATCCGGATTAGTAAGATTCGTATAGGTCGGGAGCAATCCTTCGCCCTTCTGCTCGAGCTCCACGAATCCCAATTTGCCGTTGTCGTACACGGCAATTTTGATTGGGAGATTCTCTTGTACGGTGGTGAGCACATCGCCGAGCAACATACTGAAACCGCCGTCGCCGGCCAAAGCGATGACTTGGCGACCCGGCTGGGCCTGCTGCAATCCGATGGCATTCCCGATCGAGGTCGCCATGGTTCCATGCAGGAGGCTGCCGAACATGCGCCGTTTACCGTTCGCCTCCACCATTCGCAACATCCACACGAGCGGCGTCCCGTCATCGGCTGCAAACAAAGCATCTTGCTTGGCGAGCCGATTGATAATCGACGTGAAATATTGGCCAGGTATTTTGCCGCGAGGGCCCGGCGCGGCTCTGCCCGCCTGCGCTTTGAGCGCCTTCTTGTGACGTTCCACATAGGTATTGAGGAATGTGGCATCTTCGCGCTGCGCAACGCGCGGCATCAGCGCCTGAAGCGTGTCCTTGATATTTCCCACCACGCCAAGGTTGACCGGATGGCGCCGGCCAATGTGGGTCGAGTCGATATCGACTTGGATGATCTTGGCGTGGTCCGGGTAGAATTGCCGCCACGCAAAATCGGTGCCGAGAAGCAGCAAGGTGTCACAGTTTAAGATGGCGTGATATCCGGACTCCGTCCCGATTACGCCCGTCATGCCCACGTTATTTGGATTGTCGTATTCGATTTGGTCCTTGCCGCGCGAGGTATGCGCGACCGGCGCTTTGAGGCGCTGCGCAAGCTCGACGACCTCGTCGTGGGCGTCCACGCAACCCGATCCCGCGTAAATCGTGATGTTCGTACCTTCCCCCAGCATGTCGGCGATCCGGTCCAAGTCTTCGTCACTCGGCCGTATGACGGGCCTATTGACATGGACGCTAAACGGCGGCTCGCTGGCCGCATCCGAATCCGCGATGTCGACGGGGACAATGAGAACGGCCACCCCCCGCTTGGAGATCGCGGCCTGACACGCCATGACTGTTTTGCGCAGCGCTTGCTCGGGCGTCAAGATCATTTCGCAAAATACGCAGCAGCCCCGAAAGACGTCTTGGAAATTCACTTCTTGAATGAAATCGAATCCAAGCTCGCTTCGCACCACTTGGCTCGCGATGAGGATCACCGGCGCCCGATTGCGGTTCGCCTCATACAATCCGTTGATGAAATGCAAGCTACCCGGTCCGCAGCTGCCGGCCACCGCGGTCAGGCGGTCCATCAGAAGCGCTTCGCCCTGCGCTGCAAAGGCACCCGCCTCCTCATGGCGCATGTGAATGAACTTGATATCACTGCGACTCAGAGACGCAGCAAAGGTATTCAGCGTGTCCCCCACGATGCCGTAGCAATTCTTCACACCGGCTGACTGCAAGGTCTCGACAATGACTTGCGCTACTTTTTTACTCATTGTGATCTCCGCCACGTTAGGAAAGGCGCCATTGGATAACCCGCGACCTTTAGATTGACGCAGGGTATGAGGCAGTCCCATCCCCCCAATGGGGGAAAGACAGAGCGATGGCTTTTCAAGCTCAGTGGATAAGTGGGATATTGGCCGCAAGCGCAATGTCGGCGGCAGCGTCAAGCTTCTCGTCAATATGGAAAAAACGGGCAACCGTTCGCTCTGAAAGCTCTTTGGTCATTTTCTATACCACTTAGTCTTCAATTCGCTGGTGTCCTTCAAGATCGCAAAATCTTCATTCGCTAGAGTTCGCGCTTGGTCTTCACTCATTGCGTTTTCGGCCGCCAAGAAGTCAGTGATCAGCCGCACCCTACGGTCCCCGATTTTCTGCCGCTCGGCACGATATTCGTCATAGCAAACGACTTTGCCATGAGTTGACTCGGCGGAAGAAACTTAGCGTGACCAACGAAATCTGAGAGCAATCTACTAGCGGGGATAAGCGTAACAACATCCCTGCGGCCGACGGGATCCCCCGCTTGGGGGTACTCGTCCAAAATTGACCACTCCGTACGCGGTGCGGCTTTGTCCGCCGTACGCAATCCGTATCCT
>JAQGOD010000283.1 GCA_028293775.1 Gammaproteobacteria bacterium | reverse complement strand
CTTCGATGCCATCAACTTGACCAGCGCTTCGCAACGCCAGTACGGCCGCTACAGCGAACAGTTCATTTCAGCCAATGAAGGGTTCGCGCGCTATCAAGTGGGGGTCCGCGTCAAGCTTTAGGTCGGCGGTTCCAAGGTCGTCCGTCCCCCACGGCGGCCTTGGAACCTGCCGTTTAACTCGCGTGAGTGTGGGCGGTTAGCTCAGCTTGCGGGATAGGCTTTTGAGCAGCATCGTGCGAATGCGCTCGGCCTTCTCGGCCGTCAATGGCCCGAACAATCCTTGAGTCTCGGCAGGCAAGTGAGCCAATGCGGGCTCCTCGGATTGAAAGATCAGGTAATCGAACAGCGCTCGCCAGCGCTCGCGTTGCTCGGGCGGCAAGCTCTTGATGGTGAGCAAGCAATGCAGCAAGCTGCTCGAGGGGGAATCGAAATAATCGGCAACATCGCGCCACCAATAATTGACGAGTACGTTGAATTCATCCAGCGCCTCGACGTGGTGCCACCACAACGCGGGGACGTAAACGGCATCGCCAGGCTCGAGCTGCGCGACCACCGCGAATTTAAGCGCTTCGGCGAAGCGCGGGAAACGCTTAAGGTCCGGATTGCGGATATCGACCAGGCTCACGGGTTGGCCCGCGGGGGTCAAGTCCAACGGCCCGACGTAAAGATTGCGGATCTGCTCCGGGGGGAACATCGTGAAGCGGCGCCTGCCCGCGACCACGCAGGCCAGGTTGTCGGTGTTGTCGAAATGCGCGGCGATGCAGGTGCGATTGCCGATCCAGATCGATTCCAGCACCGCTGTGGACGTCACGAAGCGGTGCACGTTATTGGCGTCGGTGAAGCCCGGCAAATAGATGGGCAGCGACACGGAGCCCGAGTAAAGGGCAGGGGCATCTTGATCGCCTATGCAAGCGCCGAGGCGGTCCAGCACATCGCTCAAGCGAGCGCGCTTGGACTCGAAGTTAAAGCCATCGAGGCTTGCGTTGTAAAAGAATCGGCCCTTGACGGCGGGGGGCGCCTCGAACAAAGGCGCTGGGTGCCCGCTGTAGAAGGTCTTAAGATAGGCGATCAGCGCGTTGGGCGATGCACGGCCCGCCTCGGTGGCGGGCCAGTCGCGCACCAAGCCGCGCAGGACTGCCGGCCGGCCGCCGGGTTTGATGGTGTTGTCGAACAGGTCCGCATCGGCTTGCCATTCCGGCGCAGGGGTGGGTTGTGAGGTCATGACACAGTGTAGCGGGCCCTTGAGGGCCGGGAGATAAAGGGTGAGTAATTTAACCGCGATCAACAACAGCACACACCGCGCCTTGCGCATTGCAGCCGCGCGCGCAGCCGCACCCTTCGCCAATGTCAACGTCGTCAGCGTGATCCCGCGCGAATTTGTGCGGCTGGTGGCGCACTATCCGATCTTTTTCGCCAAAAGCTCGGAAAACGGACAGTTCGAACCGGCCGCAGTGCTGGGTTTCCAGCAGGGTGAGAACCTTTTTCTCAACGATGGACTCTGGGACTCCACGTATGTCCCGCTGCAAATCCAGCGCCAGCCTTTCGCGCTGCTGCCGCGGCAGACCGTTGCGCCGGGCGCACCGCCCTCGCTCGATGTGGCGCTCGACATGAGCAGCCCCCATTTACAAACGCAGGAGGGTGAGCGTCTGTTTCAGGAGGACGGACAACCCTCGCAGTATCTGCAGAACATCACCTCCATGCTTTCGGTGCTGGTAACGGGCGCGCGCGAATCCTATGCCTTCACCGCGAAACTGGCTGAACTCGACTTGATCGAACCGGTGCGCATCGATATCGAGTTCTTCGACCGCACCCAGACCAAATTGGAGGGCCTGTACTGGATCGCCGCGGCCAAGCTCAAAACCCTGCCCGCTGCGCAACTGGCGGAGCTGCGCGATCTCGAATACTTGGAATGGCTGTATTTCCAGATGGCCTCCGTAGCGCACGTCTCGGTACTGGTCTCGCGCAAGAATCGGCGCATTGCGGCGACGACGCCCGCCGCGACGCCCGCCGCGAACGGCTGATGCCGCGCGCGGAGTCGCAGCCGGTGCGCAGCATCCTCATCGTCGGCGGTGGCACGGCGGGATGGATCACCGCCGGTGTGCTCGCCGCGCGTTATCCCCGACGCGGCGCGGAAGGCATGTCCATTACGCTCATCGAAGCGCGCGGCCTGCCGCCGATCGGCGTCGGGGAGGGCACGTGGCCCACCATCCGCTCGACGTTGAAACAGATCGGCGTCAGCGAGACGGACTTTCTTCGCGAGTGCGATGCGTCTTTCAAGCAAGGCACCCAATTTTCAAATTGGGTGCATGGCGGCGATGCCGACCGCTATTACCATCCGTTCACGCTGCCCGTGGGCTACGAAGACAAGAACTTGGCACCGTATTGGCTCGAGGCCCCACAGAGTTCCAGCTTCGCCGCCAGCCTATGTTTCCAAACGCCGCTGTGTGAGGCGGGGTTGGCACCGAAGCTCATCAGCACTCCGGAGTACGCCGGCCTCGCCAACTATGCGTACCATCTGGATGCTGGAAAATTCGCGCCCTTCTTGCAAAAGCATTGCGTCGAGAAGCTCGGTGTGCGCCACGTTTACGACGAAATCGTGCGCGTGCAGTCCGATGAGAGCGGGGACATCGCGCACCTGGACATGAAGTCGGGGGAGCAGTTCGCCGCAGATCTCTTCATCGATTGCAGCGGCTTTTCCTCCCTGCTGATCGGCAAGCATTTCGGCGTGCCCTTTTTAGCCCAGCGTGATTGTCTCTTCATCGATCGAGCCTGGGCGGTGCAAACGCCTTATGCGACCGAGGATGCGCCTATCGCTTCGGTGACCCAGTCCACAGCCCTGTCTTGCGGGTGGGTATGGGACATCGGGCTCAGCACCCGCCGCGGCGTCGGCTATGTGTTTTCCAGCGCGCACGTTTCCGACGATGCGGCGCTCGAGGAATTGAAGCGCTATTTGGCGGGAAAAGGAGATTCAACCGCGGCATTGAGCTTTCGCAAAATCAACATCAACGCCGGCTACCGGCAGGAGTACTGGCGGCGCAATTGCATCGCCGTGGGCTTGTCGGCCGGATTCTTGGAGCCGCTCGAAGCCTCCGCCATCGTCATGATCGAATTGTCGGCCAAGTCCATCGCCAATCTGCTTCCCGGCTGCCGCGACGCCATGCCGCGTGCGGCGCAACTGTTCAACGAGACCTTTCGCTATCGCTGGGAGCGCATCATCGATTTTCTCAAGCTGCATTACGTGCTCGGCGGGCGCACCGACTCGCCATTTTGGATCGACAATCGACGCCCGGAGTCGATTCCGGAATCTTTAAGGTACAGC
>JAQGOD010000261.1 GCA_028293775.1 Gammaproteobacteria bacterium | reverse complement strand
GGTCCGAATCGCTGTTCGTGAATGCCTCGACCTGGGGGCTGATGCTCACGGGAGGCATCCTCGAGCTGGATCCCTCCATCAAAACCGATGCGGCTGGATGGATGCGCAAGCTGACCCGCAAAGCTGGCGAGCCGTTGGTACGGCTCGCGGTGCGCCGCGCCATGCGCATTATCGGTGGCGAGTTCGTCGTGGGAAGAAGCATCGAGGAGGCGCTGGCACGCAGCGCCCGCGAACCGGAATTGCGTTTATGTTCCTTTGACATGCTAGGCGAGGGTGCGCGCACCCGGCAGGATGCGGCGCGTTATCTTAAATCGTACGAGCACGCCATCGACGTGATTGGATCGACGGCGCGCGGCCGCGCGGTTCATGAAGTGTCGAGCATTTCGATCAAGCTGTCCGCTTTGGAACCCCGCTATAATTTGCTGCAGCGGGATCGCGTCATACGCCGCCTTGCGCCGCAAGTGCTCGATCTTGCACGCCAAGCGGCACGCCTTGGCATACAACTGACCATCGACGCGGAGGAAGCAGACCGCCTCGAATTGTCTTTGGATGTCATCGAAGTTTTGGCCGCCGACGCCGCCACCCGGGATTGGCCCGGACTCGGCATGGCGGTGCAGGCTTACGGCAAGCGCGCCTTGGAGGTCATCGATTGGGCCGCCGCGACCGCGCAGCGCTGCGGCAGAAGAATGACGGTGCGTCTGGTAAAAGGTGCCTATTGGGATACGGAGATCAAGCGCGCTCAGGAACGAGGGCTCGAGGGTTATCCGGTCTATACCCGCAAGATCACCACCGACGTGTCGTATTTGGCATGCGTCGGGCGGTTGTTCAAGCACGCCGCTTCCCTCTACCCACAATTCGCCACCCATAACGCGCACAGCATCGCATCGGTGCTCGAACTAGCGCCGCCGAAGGCGGATTTCGAGTTTCAGCGCCTGCATGGAATGGGCCGGCTGTTATATGCAGAGGCAGAGCGCCAGCTCGCGAACTTCCCGCCGGTGCGCGTGTACGCCCCCGTGGGCGAACACAAAGATCTGCTTGCGTATCTGGTCAGACGGCTGCTCGAGAACGGCGCCAATACTTCTTTCGTCAACCGCTTCATGGATGAGCAGGTGCCGGTAGCCGACATAGTCCGCGATCCTATTTCCGAACTGGAACGCCTCGAGTCCTCAGCCCATTCACGCCTGCCGATACCTGCAGCGTTGTATTCCGATCGGCGCAACTCCCGTGGAATTGATCTCGGCGAGCCGCGTGAAATACAGGCCCTGCGCGAGGAAGCACTGGCACATCGCTCGGAAAAATCCGCCGGCATGGCCGTTGCGGGTCCCCTCATCGGTGGGATATTGCTGCCTGGAGCTACCCATCCGATCACCAATCCGGCGGATCGGCGCCAGTCCGTGGGGGCTTCGCGCGATGCCAACGCGGCTGAAATCAACGAGGCATTCGATGTCAGCGCCGAGGCGCAGCCCGCGTGGAACGCGTGCGGCGGCGATGCGCGCGCGAATTGCCTGGAAAACGCCTCTGACATTCTCGAGACCAGGCGTGCGGAGTTTCATGATCTGTTGGTCCGGGAAGCAGGCAAGACCATCAGCGACGCGATCGCCGAAGTACGCGAGGCAGTGGATTATTGCCGCTATTACGCCTTGCAAGCCCGCAAGCAATTCGCGGTTCCGCAACGGCTCGAGGGTCCCACCGGAGAGGTGAACGAGCTCATCTTGCAGGGCCGTGGAGTATTTGCCTGCATCAGTCCCTGGAATTTTCCTTTGGCGATATTCGCAGGGCAAGTCACCGCCGCGCTCGGCGCGGGCAATACCGTGGTGGCGAAACCGGCCGAACCTACGCCGTTGGTCGCCGCGCATTTCGTTCGGCTGCTGCACGAGGCGGGAGTTCCGCCGCAGGCTGTTCACTTGGTGCCGACGCCGGGTCGATTATTTGGAGAAGTTTCGTTTAAGCATCCGGCGTTGGCAGGCGTCGCTATGACCGGTTCGACGGCCACTGCTGTGACTATCAATCGCGCCCTGGCCGCACGCGAGGGGATGATTGTGCCGCTGATTGCGGAAACCGGCGGCATGAATGCGATGATCGTGGATTCCACGGCGCTGCCTGAGCAAGTCGTGGATGATGTGGTGAGTTCGGCCTTCATGAGCGCGGGCCAACGGTGCTCCGCGCTGCGCCTGTTGTTCCTGCAGGAGGAAATTGCCGATCCGGTGCTGGAAATGATCGCCGGTGCGATGGATGAGCTGATCATCGGCGATCCGTCCAATCTTCAGACCGACGTGGGTCCGGTCATCAACGCGGCTGCGAAGGATCAACTGATGCAACACGTCGATCGGATGCGCACCGAGGCACGCATCATCAAGGCGTGCGATCTCGGAGAAGCGCACCGGCATGGCAGCTTTTTTGCGCCTCATCTCATCGAGCTCGAGGATGCCGCACAACTCAAACGCGAGGAATTCGGTCCGATACTGCACGTCGTCCGTTATCGATCGAGCGAGATAGGCGCGGTGCTGCAGGCCATTCGCGATAGCCAATATGGCTTGACGCTGGGCGTGCAAACTCGCCTGGAGTCGTTCTGGCGGCAAGTCTTCCAGGACACCTCCATCGGTAATACCTACGTCAACCGCAACATGATAGGCGCCGTGGTCGGCGTGCAGCCTTTCGGCGGCAATGGCTTGTCCGGCACTGGTCCGAAGGCAGGTGGCCCGCATTATTTGGCGCGCTTTGCCAACGAACGCACGCTGACCGTGAACACCACTGCGACGGGCGGTAACGCCGCGCTTCTCAATCTTGGCAATTAGGGCGAGGGGGGCCAGCCCACCGTCCTATTTCCAGTTGCGTCCAGGCGACGTTAACGGCTTCTTAGGGCTGGTTGTCGATAATCTGTCGGTCTTGGGGTTGCTCGCGGCGGTGCTGATCGGCGCTTACGGCGTGCCCGCGGACATTGTGTTCGGACGGATGTTTCCGGGCACCGCTTTCGGCGTGCTGGTGGGCGACCTGGCCTATACCTGGCTGGCGGTACGCCTGGCGCGCCGCACAGGCCGTGCCGATGTCACTGCCATGCCGTTTGGCTTGGATACGCCCTCCACGATCGGCATGGCTCTGCTGGTACTGGGCCCTGCGTTTGCCAAGTTTCGCGCAGCCGGTCTGGACCCGACAGCGGCGGGCCTCGAGACGTGGTATCTCGGGATGGCCGCGACCGCAACCATGGGCGCGCTGAAATTGTTGCTGTCATTCGCGGGCAGGACCGTGCGCCGATTGATTCCCATGGCCGGACTTCTGGGGTCTCTGGCGGGCATCGCGCTGACCTTGATCGGCTTCTTCCCAATGATCAATTTGCTGCAGTTCCCCCTTGTCGGCCTGCTGACCTTGGGTCTTATTTTCTATGCGCTCTTTACCAAGGGCTCAATTCCCTTGCGCTTGCCGGGCGTGCTTTTCGCAGTCATTGTCGGGACCGTGGTGTATTACACCGCGGGGCACTTCGGCTTTCTCGGCATGCAGATTCCACCGGCGGCCCTGCCGACGGTGCGCCTGGCATTTCCGCATCCGGACCCGGGAATATTGCGGGGTTTCGGCGCACTCGGGGATTACCTGCCTCTGATCATTCCTTTCGCTCTGTTGACCGTGGTCGGCGGTGTCAACAATACGGAAAGCGCGCGAGTCGCGGGGGATGACTACGATGTGCGCAGCATTTTGCTGGCGGAAGCCGCAGCTACTTTGCTCGCAGGCTTGGCGGGCGGCGTGGCGCAAACCACGCCGTACATCGGCCACCCGGCGTTCAAGGAAATGGGCGCGCGCTCAGGGTACACGTTGCTGACGGGAGTTTTTGTCGGGCTCGGCGGAATGTTGGGGCTGTTGGCCAACCTCATCGAGTTCATACCGCTCGCGGCGTTGGCTCCGGTGTTGGTATTCCTGGCATTGAATATAACCGCTCAAGCATTCACGGCCGTTCCGGCGCGCCATGCGGTCGCGGTCGGCTTAAGTTTTTTTCCGTCGATTGCGCGCCTGGTGACCATCGAACTGAGCGATGCGAGATTCGTATCGCCGGAAAGATTCGCGCAATTGCTGACCGCACCCGAGAACGGCTTGCCGACATTGAGCGTCATCGTAGCCCTCGGTAACGGGTTCATCATCACGGCAACCATTTGGGCAGCTTTTGTCGTTGAATTGATCGAAAACCGGCTGCGCAGCGCCGCCGCCTATCTGGCCGTCGGAGGCGTGCTGTGCTTTTTCGGCATCATGCACTCGGT
>JAQGOD010000256.1 GCA_028293775.1 Gammaproteobacteria bacterium | reverse complement strand
GCTGTAGAGAATATCTGCGTTGCTCGGATCGATTTGGATGATGGGCAAGTCCCCGCCACCGATGCGCAGTGCCGGCCGCGGATCGGTTGTCGCCATGCGCCAATGATCGCCGCCATCGTCGGAGCGGTAGATGCCCACGCTCGGAGCGGCGCCGCCTTGGGCGGCAGGATTGGAGCTTGTCGCCACGGTCGCATATAAGCGCCCACGCGCGTTGGCCGCCACCGCGACATCGATCTGCGATAAGCCTTCCGGCAATCCGTCTTTGAGCTGTCTCCAGTGATCACCGCCGTCGCTCGATTTGTACAATCCGCCGTTCGGGCCGTTGTACATCGTTTTATCTTCCCATGGCCCGGAACGCGCATCCCAAAATCCCGCATACAGCGTATTCGCGTCATTGGGATCGATTCTCACGAAGGAGCTGCCGATGTTTTCGCCTCGATCCAAGACCTTGATCCACGTCGCACCGCCATCCGACGAGCGGTACACGCCGCGCTGCGCGCTCGGGCCGTAAGGATGGCCCAATACAGCCGCATAGAGGCGATTTGCATCCTTGGGACTCACCGCAATGCTCGGAACTTGTTGCGAGTCTTCCAAAGACAAGTGCGTCCACGTTTGGCCCCCGTCGGATGAGCGATAAAACCCGTTGCCCACTGACAAGTCCGGCCGATGCAAGCCTTCACCGGATGCTACGTAGATGATCTTTGGATTGCTCGGCGCAACCGCAATGGCGCCGATTGACTGCGTCGGCTGCGAATCGAAAATCGGTTGCCAAGTTCGGCCGTCATCGTCCGTTTTCCAGACCCCTCCGTTGACGGCCCCGGCCAATATGGTGTGCGGTTGACCCGGCACTCCCGTGATCGCCCGCGTGCGTCCGCCGCGAAACGGACCGACCAATCTCCATTGCAGATCTTGTGTGATCGAGGCACCCACGGTTTGAGCGCGAATAAATGGAGACGCCGCAAGGGAAAGGGCCATGAGCCCAACGGATCGAAACAAAGGCAAGTGAATTGGCATGGATCCCCGCGTCTTTAAGTGTGCGCAGGGATGATAGTGCAAATGGCGAGCAGACGTCTGGCGGGATTTATGTTAGCGCTGCGACTTTCATTTGCTATTTCAGGGCCAAGACTCTGCGTGCCGCCAAGCGTCCGGTTGCCAACGCGGCATGAACCGTTCCCCAGTGACCAGACGTATCGGTGTGCTCTCCTGCGAAAAACAGTGTATTCCCGACCGGGCAAGTCAACTTTAGCGGCGCATCGAGTGCGTTGACAGGGACATAGCTATAAGCGCCTCTCGAGTATTCATCTCCGTCCCAATCGTGGACATGCCAGCTCAGCAGCAGTCCCTTTATATCCGCGAGCGAGCGGTCAAAAACCATTGCGAGTGTGTCGAGGCATTGGTTCAAGAGCGCTTCGCCACCCTCCTTGGCGGCAATCAATTGCCCCAGTCGCTTGGCTTTGGGTCCGCCTGCCCAGGCCGTGAGCACCGCGCTCTCATCCGGAAAGGATGTCCACCAAGTGCCAGGCAGCAAAGAAGGGGTGAAAAGAAAGCTCAAAGATTTAAGCGCCGCATCGATTCCGCTGGGTTGCGAACTCAACTGCCATTCGCTCCAAAACCTCTTGCGAAATATCAGTACCAACCGCACCGCCGACCCCATGATCATCCGTTTGGCATTGAGAAGTATCTCGTTCAGCGGAGGCGCGAATTCGATGGCCTCGGCCTGCAGTACCCCGAGGGGAACGGTGATCACGGCCCGCCGCGCGTGCATCATGCAGTTCTCGCCGGATGGATGCCGGGCCTCGACGGTGACCGATGCAGGGTTCCAAGCCACTTTGTGCACGGCAGTGCTCAGGAACAGCTCGCCGCCGGCACGCTTAAATTGCCGCGCCAAATAATTCGGAATGCCTGAATAACCCGTCCGCACACGGAATACGCGATCGGCTTCGATGGCCTCCTCCGCTTGCTGCTGTTTGCACAAGGCTGCGATTCCAATGCGATTTACGTCGGCTGCGTTGAATCCCTCTATATAGTTCGTCACCGTTTCCGCCGTCGCTATATCGACGGACTTGGTCTTCAAAAACTCGGCAAATGTGGCATCACTGCCTCGCTGTTGCGCCAGAAATTCCTTCAATCCATCTAGAATCGGTTCGATTTTCTTTTGTTGCTCGGCGCCATCGGCCCAATGCCCGTTACTGAAGCATAACGAGGAACCGCGCAGTTCGTAAGTTTGCAGGCCGGCCTCGTGTACAACAGCGTTGGTCTCCGGGGGCAAACCATGGATGAATTCCGCCCCCAGCTCCACCGGCACCGCGTTGGAACCGCCAAGGGATACCTCGCGAGTCCATACCCGCCCGCCGACACGGTCGCGGGCTTCAAGTACGGCGACCGTCATGCCTGATTCGGCCAGCAAGCGGCCGGCCGCCAGGCCCGCAACGCCAGCTCCTACGACGAGAACATCATACGGCGCAGCGCTCAAATCAATTTGTCGATCCTGATCGTCAAAGCAAGATCCTCGATGTACCGACATCTTTGGGAGGCATGTAGTGTCCCATGACGGCCATCCAATGCGTACCTGTAGGTATTCGGCGTTGAATGGAACCGCCTTGCGCCTACATGTGCTTGTCCCGCCGCCGCACTAAACTGACAGTAGCTTTCAGTGTCACACGTTCCGGAGGAAAAGATCATGGGCAATGAGAATCAGAAGGGAAACGAAGATCAACCGCCGAGTCCGGGCGGAGATCCCGATCAACCTAACGATGATGTACCTGAGCGACCCGCAGCGGTGGATTCGGACGAAAACAAAGGCAAGGACAAGAGCGGTTACGGGCACATCGGCAATAAGGAGGTTCCGCGTCCCGTAGGTGCGCCCCCGCCGCATCAGATTTATTGAGCAAAGATCGATTAATTTCTAGCGCCGCCCACCCTCCTTTATCGATAGCTCATCAGTGACGGTCGCACCGCCGGCGGCGTCACGTGCGATCTTTAGTGCATTGCGAAGATCCCAGTCGCTGAATACAAAGCCGTGCAATATCACCCGGCCGTTCTCCACGGATACCTTCACGTGTTTATCATAGAAATAAGGGTCGGCATGCAGCGCGGATTGAACGCGCTTCCTCAGTGCCTCGTCGGAGGCTTTCCCCGCGTCATCGTTGGGGCGCGCTGCGGCCTCCACCGCTCCCAGCGCCGCTGGACGCGGCCCATCAATGGCCGCCGTTGCCGCCGCCTCAAATATCAGCGCTGCGCCCACGCACGCGCCTAACTTCCATCGAAGGTGCATAACTCCTCCTCATCGCATTTGGCCTTAGCGCTCCGCTGACTTCAGCTCCCCACGCATATCGGCGCTGAACAACTGGTAACAATTTCTGCCGGAATTCTTGGCTTGATACATCGCCATATCGGCATGCTTGAGCAGGGTCTCGGCATCCGGCGCAGCGTCGGGAAAGCAAGCGATACCGATGCTTGCCTTTACCTGCAGGTCGTGTTCAGCGATTTTGTAGGGTTTCGCGCATTCGGCTCTGATCTTTTCAGCGCAGCACAACGCGTCGCGTTCAGAGCCGATTTCCGCAATCAAAACAACGAATTCATCTCCGCCATAGCGGCTCACCGTATCGGTTTCCCGGACGCAGCTCAGCAGTCTTTTTGCCGCTGCCTGCAACAATTGATCCCCTATTGCGTGTCCCAACGAGTCATTGACCGACTTGAATCGGTCCAAGTCGATAAATAGCACGGCCACCGAATAGTTGTTGCGTCGCGCTCTACCCAACGCTTGATCCAGACGATCGGCAAATAGAACTCTGTTAGGAAGATCGGTAAGATTATCGTGTAAGGCGAGTCTGGCCAGCTTGGCTGAGATATCCCGAGCCTCGGTCACGTCATGCGCCACCATTACTGCGCCGACCACCCCGCCCTGCTTGTCATGAATTGGCGATGCGGAGTTTTCAACGGCTATTTCGGCACCGTCCCGCCGGATGA
>JAQGOD010000240.1 GCA_028293775.1 Gammaproteobacteria bacterium | reverse complement strand
GCGCTGATCGTCGATGAAAACGCCAATTTGGAGTTGGCGGTTCCTGCAATAGTTTTTGGTGCCGTGGGGACCGCGGGTCAACGTTGCACAACCACGCGCCGAGTCCTGGTACACCGCTCGCGCGCTGAAGAACTCGAAAAGCGTCTGGTGGCGGCGTATTCCCAGGTGCGCATCGGCGATCCGCTGGATCCCGCCACGCTCATGGGACCTTTGATCGATGGCGCGGCCGTGGCGCGCTACTCCGCAGCCGTCGCAACCGCGCAGGCCGAGGGTGGCCAGATACTGTACGGCGGCAAGGATCGGCCCGGACCCGGGCATTTTGTAGAGCCCACCATTATTCGGGCGAATGCCGACATGGCTGTGGTGCGTCGCGAAACATTCGCACCGATCTTGTACCTGGTGAGCTTCGACACCCTCGAAGAGGCGATCGCCTTGCAAAACTCGGTGCCTTACGGGCTGTCTTCGGCGATATTCTCCGACAACCTGCAGGCCGGAGAACGCTTTCTGTCCGCGGAGGGCAGCGATTGCGGGATCGCGAACATCAACTTGGGCACGTCGGGCGCCGAGATCGGCGGCGCATTCGGCGGCGAGAAAGACACGGGCGGCGGACGCGAAGCCGGCTCTGATTCCTGGAAGGCCTATATGCGCCGCCAGACCAACACCATCAACTGGAGTGGGCAAATGGCGCTGGCGCAAGGAATCCGCTTCGACGTTTAGCGCCTAACGGCGCAACCAGGACTCGATCTCGGCGGCGCGGTGCTCCAGACGCGCCGTGGAGATCGGGCCCAGCGTTTTGAGCTCCTGGGCATAAAGCGACACTCGATACTCCTCGATCCAAAATCGAAGCTCATCAATCTTAGGCGTCCACCGCAATTCCGCAGCGAGCTGCTTTTCGAGAGCCTCGAGGCGCGCCGTCCACCGTCGCAGTTCCGGCACCATGGTGGCCGGTTCACCGCCGCGCACCGCGTTGCGCTCCCAGCGGCGCAGTTCAGCTTTTAAGTAGCGCGGCAGTTGGCGCAACCAATCGATCGAGACGGTTTTGATCGTTGCGTGAGAAAAAAGGCGGCGCAGATGCTGCCGTGATTCCTCGGCGGCTTCCGCGAGAAGCGGCGTGCGGGGATCAGCGAGCGCCTGGCGAACCGCAGAGGCATCCTTGAACCAGGCCGACAGCACGGCGCTTACGTCGTCCACACTGGGATGCAAGCGCTCACGCCCTTGATCAACGGCGCTTTCATACGCGGCGCGCGTCCGTGGAGCATCGGTCTCATCGAAACAGGCGCGGCGAAAGCCAAGCTGCAGCAGCGTATCGATCAACTCAGCGCTGTTCATGTACGGACTGGCGCTCAACAACAAGACGACCGAAGCGGCAAGAGATTTTTCCAGATCCCGTGCTTGGCGCTCGAGCATCATCCTCGCCAAACGAACCGCCCCTTCACGCCAGCTGCGCCGTGCCTCCTCCGCCGACCATTCGTACTGAACTTCCAGACAGTGCGCTCGCAGCGTCAGCGTCGGGTACACCCGCAGCGTGCCCTGCTCCAACTGAAGTTCCGCCGACTCAGGCAATTCCTCCGCTTCAAATCGACGCCATGGTCCCCGACTTTCGAAGACCGCTCGCGCCCGGCGCTCGAGTTCCGCCCGGCCTGCGGCAGCACACCGACGGCGCAGATCCGCAAGGTCGGTGCCCCTGGCTATTTCCTTGCCTTCCCGCACGACGGTTAATTGCACGGTCAAATGAGCCGGCACCGCCGCAAGCTCAAATCGCAGCAACCCTTCCGCGATCACGCGTTGTTCATTGAGCCACGTCTTCAGATGCGCGGCATCGGCCGCCACCGTTTTGGGATCCATCAAGAACTTGAGCGCGGTGTCGGCGATCGGAATCAGATTGCGGCGCGCATCCTTCGGCAAAGAACGCAGCAACGCCTCGATGCGCGGTGCCGCCAGGCCGGGAATCGCCGCATCGAGCATTGCGCGGGTCAGCCCGGGCAGCGCCAACAGCGGAACGCGCAACGTGGCGCCATCTTGTGCCTCTCCGGGAGCGAAACGATATTCGACCGGTACCGTCAGGGTATCCACCTGGGTGTGTTCCGGAAATTTCGCCAGACTTTCCGGCTCCGGCGAGCGAGCGAATATTTGCGCCGGCGTGAGAAGCAGTACACGGCGTTGTTCAGCAGACAAGTGCCTGCTGAAGTATTCCAAGGTCGCGGCGCTCGACACCTGGCGCGGCAATCGCTGGTCATAAAACACGACGAACGATTCTGGGCTTTGCACCAGGCCTCGCGTGCGCAATCGCTCCTCCACTTGTTGTGCGTCGCGCACGGCGGCGTCGTTTGCCAGCAACCAATCCGGACGCCGTTGCAGGCGCTGATACACGATTGCCTCGCGCGCGAAGATGAGACGCGAATCCTCCGGTGCAATCGGCCCATAATTGACGATGCGGCCGGCGCTTAAAGTCAGCCCAAGAAAACTGATGCGTTCGCGCGCGACCACCTCTTCGCGCGCGTCGTCCCAGTCCGGTTCGAGATACTCGCGCTTGATCAGATGCGACGCCGCGCCTTCGATCCACACGGGCTCGATTTGGGCAACGCGCCGCGCAAACACGCGTGAAGTTTCGACGATGCTCGCCGCCATGACCCACGCAGGGCGGCGCCGCGCCAGGGAAGAACCCGGGAAAATGTGAAAGTGCACTCCACGGGTGCCGGTGTACGCACCATCCTCGCCTCGCGTGCCCACCATGGTGCAGAACCCAGCCAGCAAGGAGCGATGCACGGCGGTGTAACTTGCGGCTCGGGACTGCGCGACGATGCCGATGTCACGCGCCCGGTCAAGCAGCTGCGTGTAGACATCATCCCACTCCGACAAGCGCAACAGCGACAGGTGGTGCTCCTTGCACCAGCGGCGCAATTCGCGCCTCGGCCCCTGGCGCGCGGTGCGGTAGGCCCGCCAGAGCTTAACCAACGAGGAGAATTCCGATTTACTGTCTTCGAACACCGCTCCAGTCGAGGGCGCATCGCCCACCCGCACATCCGGCACGCTCAAGCCCGACGCGATCGCCAGCAACTCGCTTTCGGCGTGGAAGCGTTTGCTCTCCAGAAGCGCCCTGCCAAGCCTCGGGTCGAGCGGCAGCCGAGCCATCGCGCGCCCGCGGCGCGTGATACGCCGGTCTTCATCGAGAGCCTGCAGTTCCTGCAGCAAGCGGTAACCGTCGTTCAGGGCACGCGCGTCGGGCGAATCGATAAAGGGGAAATCATCGGCTTCGCCCAATCCATCTGCCGCCAATCGCAATAGCAACGCTGCCAGATTGGTTCGCAGTATTTCAGGCTCGGTGAAGGGTGCACGCTGCTCGAAGTCTTCTTGGCTGTAGAGCCGCACACAAAGACCCGGAGCCAGGCGTCCGCAGCGGCCCTTGCGCTGATCGGCGCTGGCGCGAGAAATCGGCTCAATCGGTAGGCGCTGCAACCGATTGCGCACGCTGTAGCGGCTGATACGTGCAAGACCCGAGTCAATCACGGCGCGAATGCGGGGTACCGTCAAGGAGGTTTCAGCGACGTTGGTCGACAGCACGATCCGAGGCCTCGCGCCCGGCTGGAATATTTTGCTCTGCTGCTCCCACGATAAACGCGAATACAGGTTCAATACCTCGACACGGGATTGCAGCTCGCGCTCCAGCGCTTCGGCGACGTCCCGAATCTCGCGCTCACCGGGAAGAAAGACCAGCACGTCTCCCCGGCCAATCTCCCCAGGCTCCCGCGCTATTTCCTGATACGCATCGAGCACTGCCAAGGGCAGATCCGGATCATCGCTTTCGTCATCCGTTTGGCGGTAACGAACTTCGATGGGGTAGCTGCGGCCGCTGACCGTGACGATGGGCGCACCGTTAAAAAATTGCGAGATGCGCTCCACATCGAGCGTTGCGGAAGTCACGATGAGTTTCAGATCCGGGCGGCGCGGCAATAATTTCTTCAAAACCCCAAGCAAGAGATCCACATTCAGAGTCCGTTCATGCGCCTCGTCCACGATGATGGTGTCGTAGCGCCGGAGCATCGGGTCGGACGCAAGCTCTGCCAGCAGAAGCCCATCGGTCATGAGTACCAAGCGGGAAGCCTCGGAGACCTGATCCGCAAAGCGCACGCGGAATCCCACGGTGTGCCCCACCGATTGACCAAACTCGTCCGCGATTCGCGCAGCCAAGGCCCTCGCGGCCAGCCTTCGCGGCTGGGTATGCGCGATCTGCCCGGCCACGCCCCGGCCCAGTTCCAGACAGTATTGCGGCAATTGCGTGCTCTTGCCGGACCCGGTGTCGCCCGCGACGATGAGTACCTGTTCATCGCGCAGCGCCTGCAAGATCGCCTCGCGGCGCGCAAAGATCGGGAGTTCGGGGTCGCGCTTGAAGCTCACTCGCCCCGCTTGACGGCTTGCCAAAGCCTCTCTTGCGCCGCCAAATCCAACTCCGGGAATGCCTCGCCTCGCCCCGCGGCCATCGATTCCATGGCGCGAAATCGACGCTCAAATTTTGAATTTGCCGCGCGCAGCGCCGCTTCCGCATCCACGTCGAGCTTGCGCGCCAAGTTCGCAGCCGCAAACAGCAAATCGCCGATTTCCTCGAAGATCTCCGCGGATGCAGCGTGCGTTTGGCGCGCCGCTGCACGGACTTCGGCCAGTTCTTCATCGACCTTATCCGCGCACTGCCCGGCGTGTTCGAAATCAAAACCGACACGCGCCGCGCGTTTGCTTAGCTTGTAAGCACGCATCAGCGCCGGCAAGCCGGTTGGAACACCTTTCAAAGCGGAAGGATCCGTCCCCGATCGCTCGGCTGCCTTGATGTTCTCCCAGAGGTCAGCTTGTTCGGCGACGCTGAGCGGACCGTGATCGCCAAAAACATGCGGATGCCGGCGCGTGAGCTTGTCGCAGATCGCGCCTACCACGGCGTCGAAATTGAATTCGCCCGCCTCGTAGGCGATCTGCGCGTGAAAGACGACTTGAAATAGCAGATCGCCCAGCTCGTCCCTGAGGTCTTTCATGTCGCTGCGCTCAATGGCATCGGCAACTTCATAGGCCTCTTCGATGGTATAGGGCGCAATGCTCGCAAAAGACTGTTGCCGATCCCACGGACAGCCATCGGCGGCGCGCAAACGAGCCATGATCGCGAGCAGCTCGGTCATGCGCGAGCTCACGGCACGCGCGCCGTACGGGCTTGCAGCAACCGCCGCAAAGTCATCAGCATGCCGGCCGTAGCGCCCCAGATATTGCGATCGCCATACGGAATATCGTGAATATCGAAGGTCAGATCGCCGATTTTGCGCTGGCGGGATTTGTGATTGGCCTCATCGAGAATGAAGTCGAGCGGTACTTCGAAAACGTCATGCACTTCGGCGGCGGCAATCCGCAGTTGATACTCCGGTTTCACAAAGCCGACCACGGGAGTCACCCGAAAGCCCGACATCACGATGTGATCCGGCAGGTAGCCCGCAAATTCGACCAGTTCCGGCCGCAGTCCGATTTCTTCGTAGGCTTCCCGCAGTGCCGCGTGCCAGGCGTCGGCATCGTCCGGTTCAATGCGCCCGCCCGGAAAACTGATCTGGCCCGCATGCTCTTTGAGCGTAGTCGCACGCTGCGTCAATAGCACCGTCATGCCGCCGGCACGCTCCACCAGCGGAATCAGCACGGCGGCCGGGGTCCGCCGGCTCGTCATCGTGGCACGCACGCTGGCAATGGCTTCGGGCGACGCGGCGGCAACCCAATGCATGTCTTCATTCGGTGTCGAAGGTGCAGGATCGAGCGCTTCGCGGATATGCGTTTTGGTGTAAAGCGAGTCCATCGTCAAATTAGGTGCTGGGACCGCCTTTAATGCCGCCTTCGGTGAGCGATCGAGGATCGAGCAGCCGGCGTAACTCATCCACCCCCAAATCCGTCATTTCCGCGGCAACATCCAGGATCGGCCGACCCTCGCCGTAGGCCTTTTTGGCAATAGCCGCACCCTTTTCATAACCGATGATCGGATTCAATGCAGTCACCAGAATCGGGTTGCGCGCGAGCGCTTCAGTCATGCGGTCGCGGTTAACGGTAAAGTTGGCGAGTGCGTGATCCGCGAGGTTGCGGCAGGCAATGCTGAGCAGTTCCAAACTCTGCAATAAATTGTAAGCAAT
>JAQGOD010000181.1 GCA_028293775.1 Gammaproteobacteria bacterium | reverse complement strand
AGCAATGACGAAAAACAATGAGCCTGACAAGACAATCAGAGTATTCCGTACCGGTGCCGCCCAGAGGGCCCGTGCCATCGTTTCGAGTTGCGGCAGCAGACGCGAATTGGCGAGCTCTTCGGCGTCGGGCTTGGAGCGTGCCTTATCATCCAGCCTGTCCTGTTGCATGCGTTTCTCTCAACACTTTAGATCCTGCCATTATCATTCACCGCACCAGTCCTAGGGGAGCTTAAGTTAGTGAGCCGTGTCGAGAGTTTAATAGCCCGTATGACGTTAACCGAGAAGCTCGGACAGCTGACCATGACGGCCTGTGGGCAGGCGGTGACCGGTCCGACCATTGCAGGCGATTCCACCGAGGCGGTGAAAAGCGGCGCAATCGGCAATCTGCTCAACCTGGTTGGGCCCGAAAACGTGCACGGGATGCAGCGCCTGGCGGTGAACGAGTCTCGCTTGGGGATTCCGCTGCTCATTGGATATGACGTCATCCACGGGCATCGCATTTTATTTCCCATTCCTTTGGGTGAAGCATCGTCCTTCGATCCGCAGTTGTGGGAGATAAGCGCGAGGGAGGCGGCAAAGGAAGCGGCTGCCGATGGGTTGGCCATGACCTTTGCGCCCATGCTCGATGTTGCGCGCGATCCGCGTTGGGGGCGCAGTGCCGAAGGTCCGGGGGAAGATCCCCTGGTCGGCGCTCGCATCGCCGAGGCCAAAGTCCGAGGTTTTCAGGGAACCGAACTGCGCCAAGCAGATTCGCTCGCCGCGTGCGTCAAACACTATTGCGCGTATGGGTGCGTGACCGCGGGACGTGACTACGCTCCCGTGGATGTCTCGGAACGTACCGTGCATGAAGTGCATATGGTGCCGTTCGCTGCCGCAGTGTCCGCCGGCGCGGTGGCCATCATGCCCTCGTTCACCGATCTCAATGGAGTTCCGATGACGGCAAGCAAGACCATGCTTCGAGACTGGCTGCGCGGCCGCTTGGGTTTCGATGGAGTGATCATCAGCGACTATAACGCCATCGCTGAGCTGATTCGGCACGGTATCGCCGCGGATTTGCCGGAGGCCGCGGCGCTGGCACTCAAAGCCGGCGTCGATATCGACATGATGGCTGATGCTTACCGCTACGGCTTGCCGGTGGCCCTGCAGCGAGGCGCCGTCACCATTGCCGATATCGATGAGTCGGTGCGGCGCGTGTTGATTTTAAAGGAGCGGCTGGGATTGTTCGAGGACCCGTATGGTCGCGGCAAGTCGCCTGAGTCCGCTGCTGCGCTGAGCAATCGCCGGCATGTTGCCAGGGTCATCGGCACGCGTTCCATTGTCATGTTGAAAAACGAAGGCGACACCTTACCGCTCAAGAGCACCGTGCGCCGGCTGGCGCTGGTGGGTCCCTTGGCGGATGCCTCTTCCGAAATGCGCGGGGTATGGTGGGGCGCCGCACCGCCGGAGGGTCACGTCACCGTGCTTGCTGGATTGCGTGAAGCGCTTCCCGAGGTGCAGATACTGCACACATCGGGCGTCGACATTGAGAGTGCGGATTGCAGCGGCATTGCAACAGGTCTTGATCATTGCAGCACCGCGGATACCATCATTCTGTGCCTGGGCGAAGCCGCGGTCATGAGCGGAGAAGCATCCAGCCGTGCATATCTCGGGTTGCCGGGGGCGCAACGGCGGCTGGCGGAAGCCGTATTCGAGCAGGCTCAACGCTCCGCCACGCCTGTTATCGTGGTTTTATTTTCCGGCCGGCCGCTGGTGGTGCCTTGGCTGATCGAGCAGGCCACCGCCGTGCTGGCCGCTTGGTTCCCAGGAAGCGAGTCGGGCAATGCGATTGCCGATCTGATCACGGGGCGCGCAAGTCCCAGCGGACGCACGCCGGTGACTTGGCCGCGAGCGTCCGGTCAGGTGCCGATTTTCTTCAGCGAGCGCCCGAGTGGCCGGCCTTTCAACGCTCATGATCGCTTTACCAGCAAGTATCTCGATGTCGCCAATGAACCCTTATTTCCCTTTGGATTTGGCCTTACCTATGGCCGATTCGAGTTTTCCAATTTGCGCATCTCCACTGCCACGCTCGGCATCGGCGATACGCTGACGGTGCAAGTGGACCTCGTGAACAGCGGTGCACGCGAGGCGCAGGAAACCGTATTCTTGTTCACGCATGACAAGGTGGCCAGCGTCTCTCGCCCAAAGTTGGAGCTGAAAGGATTCGGTCAGATCACATTGGCACCCGGCAAGAAGGGCACGGTCAGTCTTTCGCTGCGCGCTTCGGAGCTCAAGTTTCTTGGGATCGACCTTGAAGCGGTATTCGAGCCCGGCGAGGTCGACATCTTGCTCGGTCCCTGTGCCGATCGAACACAGCTGTTGGTTGCGACCATTCGCTTAGTTTGAGATTTAGTGCGTCTTGCCGCCGGCGAGATCGCACGCCCATCGATAGACCTCTTCACTGTGGGTGCCTGGCACGATAGGGATCCAGGCGGCTTCTTTGACGTCGGTCGCTTCGCTGGTCTGGCTGCCGGTAATGTTGTTGTCCGAATAGTAGATGATCAAAAAGGCGCGAGCCCGCTCATGGGCGCAGTCGTATTGGATCTTTTCCACATAGCTCAAGTAAATGTCGCCTCCGCCGCTTCGCTGCGGTTCGGGATATTCCTCTCTTAGCCAGACCGTCATGAGGCGACCGGCGCGCTTCATTTGGTGCTCGGTGCTGAAACTGGCCCACGAACCATCCGGCGCGACGGCCCTGAATTGCCAGCCTCCGGCAGCTAACGGGTTGAGCGTACGCACCCAAGCCATGGGATCGGCCTTGCGCGCCGCGCGTTGAGCGGCCAATTGT
>JAQGOD010000176.1 GCA_028293775.1 Gammaproteobacteria bacterium | reverse complement strand
TCTCTCCCTGCTCGGTGATGCGGATGCGGCCGCGCACCGTCCCATGAGGTTGTGCGCGGATTGCCGCGAAGGACGACCCGCCGCCGCGGCCAACCGCGCCGCCGCGGCCGTGAAAAACTTCCATCGGGGTATCGAACTCTTCGAAAACCGCAGCCAGTTCGCGGGTGGCTTGATGCAGGCTCCAAACAGAGGTTAAGTAGCCGCCGTCTTTGTTGGAGTCCGAATATCCCACCATGACTTCTTGAAATCCGAAGGCGCGGGTAATGGCCTCGGTTTCCGGCAGTGCCAGCCACGCCCGCATGATCTTTGCCGACCCCTCCAGATCGGCGATCGTCTCGAACAGCGGCACGGCCATGATCACCGCCGACGCCTTGCCTAGCCCGCGGTACAGCCCGGCTTCCTTCAGAAGGATATTGACTTCGAGCAGGTCGGACACATTCTCGCACTTGGAAATGACGTAGAACCTGATGCATTGCACGCCATAGCGCTGATGTGCTTCCGCCGCGGCGCGCACGATGCAAAGTTCAGAGAGAGTCTCCGCCGAGTAGGTTGCATAGGGGCTTGCCAACAATCGCTCGCTCGCCAACTCGCGCCGCAACAACTCGATGCGCGCGGATTCCTCGAGCGCATCGTAGTCGGATTCGACGCCCGCTACTTTCAGCAGTTCGGCGACCACGCGCGCGTGCACATCGGCGTTCTGCCGAAGATCCAGTGTGGCGAGGTGAAAACCGAAGGTCTCCACCGCGCGATTCAACCGCGCCAGAGAAGCGCCGCCATTGAGCCGTACTTGACTCTTCGATTTTAGGGAATCCTCGAGTATTTGAAGGTCCGCACGCAGACTCTCAGCATCCGGATAGGCTTTCGCCTCGACGCTCGCAGGCCGTGGCGGCGGCCGTCCCGTAAGGTTTAGAAAAGTGGCGGCCAACCGTGCATACATGCCCGTGATGGCCCTCCGGTACGGTTCGTCGGCGCGCGCGGGATTCGGATCTGCGCCCCGTTGCGCCAGCTCCGCGAGGGCCTCTGAGACGGTGGCGAGTTCGCTCGACAGCGACAGCTCCGCGCCGATGGCATTGAGCTGTTCGAGATATTCGGCAAGCAGCGCTTGGCTGGCCCTTCCTAACGCCAGTCGCAACGAGTCCGCGGTGACGTGCGGGTTGCCATCGCGATCCCCGCCAATCCAGCTGCCAAGCTTCAAGAAACTCGTGGGACGAATGCCGAGGGCTCGCTCCCAGCGCGCGTATAGCGGCGGGACGACCGGCAAGAAGATATCTCGCAAATAGGTCAGCGCCGTGTCGACTTCGTCGGCTACGTATAGCCGCTCGTGGCGCAACGCTCGGGTCTGCCACAGGAATGCGATTTGCGCGACAATCGCCTCCTCGATCACTTCCCCTGTAAGCGTTTCTCTAAGGCCCGAGTCTCGCTGTGCCATCAAGGCGGCGATGCGATTGCGATGATCGAGCATGCTCTTGCGCATCACCTCGGTGGGATGTGCCGTCAATACAGGCATGATGACGGCCCGCTCCAGCAGCGCTGCGGCAGTATCGCGCCCTACCCCTTGGGCGGCCAAAAAATCCAGCGCCGCGGCCAGGGTGCTCTCCTTCTCCGTGGCTGCGCCCTGGCGATCCTCGGCGAGATTCGCCAACATTGAAAACAGCATGAAGCTGCGCACGAACGCTACCGTCTCATCGAGCGACATGTTCTCCCATCCGGCGGCTAAGCCGCGCGGATTGGAAATGCCGCGATACCGGTCGACTGAGGCGGCGCGAATGGCTTCGATGCGATCAAGCAGCGCGTCGCCGCCATAGGTCCGGATGACATCCCCGAGCAACTTGCCCAGGAATCGGACATCTGCGTTTTGGGTTATCGCAGGGGCTGTAGGTGTCATAACGGCCATAATATATAAGGAGTAGGCGACCCATTCAGTGGGCTATCAGCAATATCCTACAGGGGCGGGCGCAGCAAGCTGATTAAGACCTCCACAGTTGCGCTATATAGTGGTGCTCGCAATAACATCGTCGCCACGCGATTCGGTTTTCGTTCGGAGATAAAAACTATGCGTTCGAACACTTGGACTCGCTGTATCGCTTCCGCGCTATTGCTGGCGCTTTTTCCCCTCGCCGTCATCGCTGAGGTAACTATTTCGGTGAACATTGCCCCGCCTGAACTCCCTGTCTATGACCAGCCGCCGATTCCGGCAGACGGGTATCTCTGGACACCGGGCTACTGGGCTTGGAGCGACGAAATCCAAGATTATTACTGGGTCCCAGGGACCTGGGTAGAGCCGCCGCAGCCGGAGTATTTATGGACGCCGGGTTATTGGGCGGCTTCAGACGGAGTCTATTTATGGCGCCCCGGTTACTGGGGTCCCACAGTCGGCTTCTACGGCGGAGTCAACTACGGCTA
This sequence comes from Gammaproteobacteria bacterium, assembly GCA_028293775.1. The sequence goes on along the minus strand of JAQGOD010000176.1, from coordinate 3,744 downwards.
TGGCTACGGGGGCCGTGGATATGAGGGAGGTTACTGGGACCGCGGCCGGCTTTATTACAATCGCTCCGTGGTCAATGTGGGCAATACGCGCGTTACCAACGTTTACAACAGGACCGTTATCAACAATGTTTCCAACAACCGCGTGAGTTTTAACGGCGGCAACGGCGGCGTTCGTGCCCAGCCGACCGGCGCCGAAATAGCTGCGGAGCGCGGGCACCACGTAGCTTTTACTCCAACGCAACATGAGCACGAGCAGACGGCGCGGACCAACCCCGAGCTGCGCGCCGCTACCAATCATGGCAACCCGCCGATAGCGGCAACCCCACGCGCGGGAAATTTCTCGAATCCGGTCCCCGCGCAGCACGCTGGGACCCTTAATGGCGGGCGTGCGGATCCGCAACCCCGCGAGGGCACGCCGCGCCCCGGTCCAGACGCAGCGCCGTTTGCACCCAAACGACAGGTCACAACCAATCCGGGACAAGGCACTCCCAATCGAGAGGCCGCTCCCCCAGTCGAGAGGTCGCCTCCCAATCGACAGGTCGCGCCCCCGATCGAGAGGTCGCCTCCCAATCGAGAGGCCGCGCCCAGTCAACAATTTACCCCTAATAATCGACAGGTCGCGCCGAATCGCGAAGTCGCGCCGAATCGCGAAGTCGCGCCGAATCGAACAGCGCCGCCGCCCCAGAATGTTCGACCGCCCCCACCCCCACCTCGCGAACCCGCCCGGGTTGAGCCGCAACGCCAACCCGCGCAAACTCAACCAGCGAGGCCGCCGGCTCAGCAGCAGGCGCCAAGAGAGCAGCCGCGTCCCGCGCCTCCAAAAGAGCAGCCGCGTCAAAACGCACCGCACCCGGAGGATCATGAGCACCATTAATCACGATTCGAACGGACACCAGTTTACGACCGAGATCGACGGTTTTCGCGCGGAATTGGATTACACGCTGGCAGACGGCGTCATGACTATTACGCACACCGGCGTGCCGCAAGCCATTGGTGGACGAGGGGTGGCGGCTGAACTCATGCGGGCTGCGCTGAAGGTGGCCGGCGAGCGCGGCTGGTCGGTAAATCCCGCCTGTTCCTATGCAGCTGCCTACATGAGTAAGCACGCCCAAGCGCCCGACAAAAAGCACATGGATGAATTGCTGGACGAAGCCCTGGAGGAATCCTTTCCCGCGAGCGATCCTCCTTCCGTGGGCGCCAGCGACTAAGCCGGAGTTTTTTCCCTGCTATCCGGGAAGCATCGGACGACCTTCGTGGGCCACCAACAAATCATGCATGTCGTTCGCATGCTCTTCTTCAACCACTAAAATGTGCTGCAACATGGTCCGGGTGCCGGGATCATCCTCGCCGAAATAGCGGATCAGTTCTCGGTAATGATCGACAGCGATGCGCTCCGCGATCAGGTTTTCCTTGATCATTTCAACCAAGTTCTCGGCCGTGCCGTATTCCGAGGCGGCGCGGCTAGCCAAGCCGGTGGGGTTAAAATCCGGCTTGCCGCCGAGCTGGTTGATGCGTTCAGCGACTTGCTTCATATGCTCCGCTTCTTCCTTGGCGTGCTGCTCGAACTCGTCCTTGACCCCTTCGCTGGAGATACCCTGGGCAGCAATCGCATGCATGGTATATCGCAATACGCACACGATCTCGGTCGCTAAAACCGATTGCAATATCTCAATGGTCTTCTTGACGTCGCCCTTATAGGTGAATGTCACGCCGCCGCTCGCAATGTTGCTTCTTGCCCGCTCGCGCAAAGTTTTGATATCCGTTAAGAACGGTTTGGATATGGGTTTTTGATTTTCCATTGACTGCTCCTCAAGATGCGACGGCGACCGTATTTATACACTGCCTTGAGCTTAAGCTTGGATTTGTCTCCGTCAGACCTAGCGCCAAGCCCCTGTCGTCTTGCGCCGACAGGAAATGGACAAGCTATGCGGCATTCATCGCCTCCTCGAGCGCAACCATCAACGGCCCGAGTTTCGGCGGGTTCGCCTCGAGTGTCGGCGTGACGCCATGCTCCCGCAGCGCGCGCGAGCATACCGGTCCGATGGACGCCACGATGCAGCGGTTCAAGTGGTCCGCTAACTGCACCGCCGCGCCGCACCGCTCCGCGACCGCATAGAGATGATGCATTTGTACAGCGCTCGTGAACACCACGGCATGTACGCGGCGTTCAGCCAAGGCTGCCAGCAGGTCGACAAGCGGTTGCGTATTCGCCGGCAACGCCCACCGATAGGTGGCAATTTCGTGCACGGCCGCGCCGCGAGCCTCGAGTGCCGCCGTGAGCACTTGATTCGCCGCTCCGTATCTTTGCACCAGGATCAAAGAGTTTTCGACCTGGATATCCGAGACGGCCGCCAAAACAGTCTCGGAGGTGAAAGGAGAGGCCGCACGAATGTCGATTCGAATGCCTCGCGCATTCAATTCGCCAACGGGCTTCGGCCCCCGCACCACCACGAGGGATGCGGCGATCAAGTCCTTGAACTCTTTCGTGAGGTCGGCCGCATCCGTCGCTGAAAACAGGGCTCGGGTACCGACGCCGGTTTGAAAGATACAGATCTTAAAGGGCTCGACGCGCCATTGCTCAAGGAGAGCCAGCACCGCCGCGGGGTCCAGGTCGGGCACCTCTTCCAACGCAGGTGCAAGCATCGGTACGCCGCCGCGACGCGCAACCAATTCCGCCAAATGGGCGCCGGCGCGGCTTTCGAGGATCGCCACTATTTTAGACTTCATCGATTTGCCCCTAGCCACCATAATAGCGGCATGTCGATCTGGCTGAAAATACTCCTTGGCGCTGCTTTTTTGGCAGGGCTCTCCCCCGCCTTCTGCGAGGAGTCACCTTCTGAGGCGCAGGCCCCTCGCCAGGAGTTCGTGGCGGCCATGCAGCGCGTACGCCTGCACCAACCCGACCTACCGGATTCGGCAACTCTGCAGAACTACGTCATTTACGACTATCTGGTCGCGGCGAGATTGAGGCGCGACCTGACCTTGAGGCCGGATGAAAGCCTTGATGCGGCTGCGGAAGCCTTTCTGCAGGCTCACCTAGGAAAACCCGTGGCGCGCGGCCTGCGCAAAGACTGGCTCATGAGTCTAGGTCAACGCCATCGCTGGGATTGGTTCCTGCCCCGCTCCTTGGATGTGGTCGATCCTGCACTGGTCTGCGATCGGCTCCAGGCACGCTTGTCCAGCAACGATACGCAAGGACTCGCCGCTGCGGCACTCGTACGCTGGCTTGTCCCGCAAAAGCCGCCGGCCGAGTGTGCGGACGTGTTCACATGGTTGCGGCAGCAAGGCTTGCTCACCCCGGGACTCGCGGAGATGCGTACGCGCGCCGCGCTGGCGGCCGACAACCCTAAGCTTGCCCGTGAATTCGCGGCGGACGTTCCCTTGAGCCTCAGGGCACCGCTGCTGCAGTGGTCAGATCTGCTCGAGTCACCGAGACCTGCCATCAACGTTCTCGCCACCCATCCATCATTGAGCGTCGAGCCGGAGGCATAGGCCACGGGTTTCGACAAGCATTCGCGCAGCGATGAGGTGATTGCACTGGATATACTGCAGCAGATCCTCGCCCGTGAAGGACTCGCGCCGGCGCTGCGTGATCGTCTACAGCGCTCTGCGGCGCTCGGCGCGGCGTACGCTAGGAATCCGCGAGCAATAGCGGCCTTTGACGGGCTGCCCATGGCCGTCACGGACACCCAAGTGCAAGAGTGGCGGGTGCGCGCGGCTTTGTGGAATGGCGACTATGGCCGC
>JAQGOD010000161.1 GCA_028293775.1 Gammaproteobacteria bacterium | reverse complement strand
GTCAGCTTGTCGATGAAGGCCGTGACCTGGCTTTCCGGCACCGCGCCCATGAAACCGTCGGCCGGCTGGCCGTTGACAAAGGCGATCACGGCGGGGATCGACTGGATGCCCATTTGCCCCGGGATCGCCGGATGCTCGTCGATATTCATCTTGACCAGCTTGACCCGGCCCTTGGCGGCGCGGACCGCCTTTTCGAGCACCGGCGTCAGCTGCTTGCACGGGCCGCACCATGGCGCCCAGAAGTCGATCAGCACCGGCTGGCGCTTGGACTCTTCGATGACGTCCTTCACGAAGGTCTGCGTCGTGGTGTCCTTGATGAGATCCGGCGCCGCCTGCGGCGCCGCTCCGCTGCCCTGCTCGATGATGGTCACGTGATCCTCGCCTGATGTCCTGAAATTGTGCCGGTTCTAGCACGCCGCTGCCCTAGATGGCGCTGGAATGGCCAATTTGCAATTGGGGGAACCCGCAGGGGCCTGGTCGGCGTCATGGACGCGATTTGCGCGATCGGGCGCCATTTCGGGCCGTTTCGCGTGGCGCCGCCGGTTTTGCCCGCCCAAGCCGCTATTTTGCCGCCCTCGCGGGCTGTTGCATTCACGGGCCGCATTTGGCATAGCTCTGCCCGTTGCCGGCGCGACATCGCCGCCAAACTCTCGGATGCGGGTGTAGCTCAGTGGTAGAGCACGACCTTGCCAAGGTCGGGGTCGAGGGTTCGAATCCCTTCGCCCGCTCCAGGGATTTTTGAAATGGCAGAGCTGAACGAAGGCCCGCGCACGTCGCGGGCTTTTCGGTTTTGGAGGTTCAGGTCATCCGTCGTTCGTCCTGCGCGGCGTGATGGATGTGTATGATCTCGACCACCTCTCCGGTGTTTCGATAAAATACCTTGTAAGGATATCGGAGCAGTGGCACGGCTCGAACACCGGGTCGTTCGGCGACTTCCTGTGCACTGTCCGGCCACATGCCAATACGAGCGATCACCGACCGCAACCGGATCAAGAACGGTTCGTAGACGGTCGGATAATTAGAAGCGATATAGGCGAGTATTTGGTCGAGGTCTTCGGATGCGTCGTCGGTGTAGACGACCTTCATGCAGGCCGATGCTTTTTGAAAAGCGCCTCGATCTGCTCGTCCGTCGCAAACCGGCCCTCGCGCGCGGCCTTGAGACCTCGGTCAATGCCCGCAAGTTCTTCCGGCGTCGCATGATATTTGCCGGCGCTAAGCCCGGCATCGATCTCAAGCGCAAGTTCTGCGAGCTCCGCCTGAGCGGCCTCGGGCCAAGCTTCGACTCGTTGCAAAACATCTTTGAGTTTTTTCGCGGTCATGGGGCGTGCATAGCACAAAGCCCGCTTTGGCGGTAGCGCCGCTCGGCGGAGATGTATAGTGCGATGCAGCGCGGCCAAGTCTAAAATTATCCCGATCGCCCCACTCAAAGAAATTCCTTCTCAATCGCCTTCCGCCCGGCAGGGCCGCGCGGCGCGCGCTTCTCTCTTGGCCCGGATGTGGTAGCATTTTGCGTCTGCCCAACCGACACCAAACCAACAACTCGTCTCACGTAGCGTTCAATCAATAAACAAGACGCGGCTCGACTTCAGCCGCATAGGGAGTGACGCGATGAAATCGGCTTTCCATCGATCCATGCTTGCGTGCGCCGCCATCCTCGCCATTGCGGGGATTGCGAGCCTGGGGATCACCCAGGCCAACGCACAACAGCAGCAACAGCAGCAGCAAAAACCGCTGAAGAAATACGAATCCGGCACCAAGGAATTCTGGACCCATCCGCCCGACGACTGGTTCCTCGGCGACGAGACCGAAGCGCAGAAGGGGTTGGCGCCGCCGTCGGGGCCGCCGACCGGCGCGTCGGAGGCCGAACTCGCGGCGTTGATGAAAAAGATAAAACTGCCGCCGGGTTTTAAAATCGAAGTATACGCGCCGGGCGTTCTGGCTGCGCGGCAGATGGCCTGGGGCGACAAGGGCACGCTGTTCGTCGGCTCGTTCGGCCTCGGCAACGTCTATGCCATCACCGACAACGGCGGCAAGAAAGAGGTCAAGACCATCCTTAAAGGCCTCAACATGCCGACCGGCCTCGCCTACCGCGACGGCGCGCTTTATGTCATCGCGGTCGACAAGCTGTTGAAATACGAGAATGCCGAGGCCAATCTCGACAAGCTCTGCGAGGGCAAGGTTGTTTATGACGACATGCCGTCCTATGCGGCGCATGGCTGGAAATATATCGCCGTCGACAAGGACGGCTGGTTCTATCTGCCGTTCGGACCTCCCTTCAACGTCGGCATTCCGCCGACCTCGGTGTCGCAGATCCGCCGCGTCGATCCGAAAACCGGCAATGCGGAAATCTACGCGCTCGGCGTCCGCAACAGCGTCGGCGGCGACGTCGATCCGCGCACCGGAAAGTACTGGTTCACGGAAAACGCCCGTGACTGGATGAGCGACGACATTCCGAGCGACAAGCTCAACATGATCAACAAGATCGGTGAGCATTTCGGCTATCCCTATTGCCACCAGGGGGATCTGCCGGATCCGAAATTCGCGATGGGTCACCAGTGCTCGGAATTCTCCCCACCGGTGCTCAATCTCGGGGCGCACGTGGCACCCCTCGGCATGAAATTCTATACCGGCAATCAATTTCCGCCTGAGTACAAGAACAACATCTTCATCGCCGAACACGGCTCCTGGAACCGGCATAAGTACCAGGGCGCCCGGATCAAGCGCGTGATCGTCGGCCCCGACGGCAAGAACGCCAAGCAGGAAATCTTCGCTTCCGGCTGGCTCGAAGGCGATCAGGGCTATCTCGGCCGTCCCGCCGACGTCATCCTCGCCAAGGATGGGTCGCTGCTGATCGCCGACGACTGGGCCGGCGCGATCTATCGCATCAGCTACGGCAAGTAGCGCTACACGAGGCGGCGCCGCGGCGCCGCTTCGTCATTGCGAGGAGCCCTTGCGACGAAGCAATCCAGTCCTGCTTCAAGACGCTGGATTGCTTCGCTTACGCTCGCAATGACGGTGGAGAGAGTTGATGCGGAATACCTCGATCGCGATGCTGTCTGCCGCCATCATTTGTTGCGCGCCCGCCCACGCCGCCGATATCGCCGCCGGCAAGGAAAAAGCCGAGCTCTGCGTCGGCTGCCATGGCGAAGGCGGCGTCTCGCAAACCGAGAACATTCCCTCTCTCGCCGCGCAGCCGGACCAGTTCATCCAGTGGCAGCTGGTGTTCTTCCGCGCCGGCACGCGCAAGAACGAGCAGATGCAGCCGATCGTCGAACAGCTCAACAACGACGACATCCGCAACCTCGGCGCCTATTTTGCCTCGCTGCCGCCGCCGAAGAA
>JAQGOD010000094.1 GCA_028293775.1 Gammaproteobacteria bacterium | reverse complement strand
GCTCGCCAGCCGGCTAACTGCTTGAGCCCGATCAGGCAGATGATGGATTGTGTTGGCGCACCAAATCAGGTCGAAGTTCGCCAATGGAAGCGGTGCCAGCATGAAGTCCGCTTGGAGAATCTCGATTTGCGCTGTCGCACGCTTTCGCGCGGCGCACACATGCGCCGCCGACAGATCAATGCCCATCACAATGCCGGGCGTTCCCGCTGCTTCCTGAAGCCACGCCAGCGCTTCACCGGTACCGCATCCCGCCTCCAGGATTCGCATTCCCGGTCTGAGCGCCAGGCCGGCGATGACCTGGCGAATTTCCGACTGCGCGTAGGCGTTGAATAGCTGCAATTTGCGCGAGTAATCTCGATCGGGCGTGTCGCCAAGCAGCCCCGCGCGCGCTGAAACGAGCGCGGCACTGGTCATGATGCTGCAGCGACAGCCGCAACGACCGCGTGCATCGTTACGGGTCTCGTGGGCCGCGAACGCAGCCATCGAAGCATGCGCCGGCTCTGCGGCATCCGCGCCCAATCGCCCTGGTTCGCCCACGCCTGGCTCTCAATGAGCTGCGCTCGGGAAGCCAGCATGTTCTCGCTGGGACGCAACCGGTTTGCGGCGTATGCAAGCGTTTCCGACAACGACTGTGACCATTCAATTCCCGGGAACGCATCCACCCAAGGGTAGGAGTACGACACATCGTAAAGTGTCTTTCGGGAAGTGACCGTTCGTAAAAGCAATGGACACAGCTTGGCTAAGGCCGCAAGCACGCGCGCTGGAATCTTGGCCGGATAGTAGCGCGAGGCCAGCTTGAGCGATGGAAAGGCCCACCACATGTTCTGTTGCGATGAGCTGAACGAGAGAAGCTGCTCCCAATCCGATTCTTCCATCTGCGCGGCGAGAAGCGCAATGTCGTGAAGCTGCAAGCAGCGTAAAGTTTTGGTGGGCATCGCCCCGGCGGCATGCAATAGAAGATGAAGCATCAACGATGCTTTCGACGGGTAATCGTTGAGTCCCGGCCGTGGGTTCGAAGGAAATATATGCGCGGTCTCGTCCGTTATGCGCCATGGCAGCCGCTCGCAGATCCGCACATGAAGTTCTACCTTCAGATCATTGTTTGAATGCTCCCCGAAGCCTGAGGGAACATGATCATTAACCGGCGTGAACACTCGCTCCTTCCAACTCGCACTGCGCTGGCGAAATCCGCCTGCTTCAAGCACCGCCGCCATCTGTTTGGCATGCCGATCCTGCACCAGCAAGTCCACATCAGCCATCGGCCTGTCACCGACTGCGTAAAGGCCGATCGCATGAAGGGCGGCACCTTTCAGCGCAAGCACGGGTATTCGCGCTTGCGTCGTCCGTTCATCAATCCGGTGCAAGAGCTGATCGATTTGCGCATGGCGATTTGCAGTATGCAATCTCTGACTTCGGAGAAACTCGTTCCACGCCTCCGGCGCGCGCCAGCTCAAGGAATGAGATAGCAAAGGCGAGATGCCGTGCATCGCGGCGACGGCTTGCGCGGTCACCCATTCGAACTCCGACCAGTCTGGCGTTTGTTCAGTCGAATCGGCCAGCGAACGAGCCAGGGTCTCGGTTATCTTGCTCAATATGGTCTGAAGATGTTTTGCCGGCGGCAGCACCCAATCAGTAGATGACATGAGCCTGCTGACCTGTCACGGTTTCAAAAGTAGGTGATCGATATCGAATTTCGTCCGAGAGCAGTTCACGCCATCGATGTTCGAGCGCGCCATTCGCTCGGGCTTGCGCGGCCGCATCGGAATGGCGGGCCGTTTGCAATGTGATTTGGTCGTGCAGCAGATTACGGACAGAGCGATAAAAAGCCGATGTGTAGGTGCCGTGAAACATCATGTCCAGGTCATTGCTTTCGGTCCAATGAGTCTTCGCGTGCAGCTGCGCCTTGACGAGATCATAGAATTTTGTACCCGGTAAAGGGTACGACACGCTAACGCCAATCTCATCCGGTCGTGCGGAGCTCAGTAAATCCCGCGTCGCGAGAATGTCCTCGAGGAATTCGTCGATATACCCCAACTGGATGAAGAACCCGACACGAATAGCGGCCGCTTTGAGCCGTTTGCGTGCCGTAAGGATCTGCGATACGGTCGTGCCTTTGTTCATGGCATCCAACACCTTTTGGCTGCCGCTCTCGGCACCAATCCAGGCCTCGGTGCAACCCGCATTCCGCAGCGCAAGAGCCATCCGTTCACTGATCAAATCCGCGCGTGTTTGAATAGTGAACGGAATTTGCGCATCGGCCGCTTTGGTGGCGGCAGCAAACTCGGTGACCCATTCGACACGGAATCCGAATATGTCGTCCGCGAACCAGATGTGATCCGGATTGAAAGTACGCTTGAGATATGCCATTTCCCCGGCGACTTCCAGGGGGCTGCGCTGCAGATATTGATTGCCCCAAATTGGCTTGGCGCACCAGGTGCACCGGAAAGAGCAGCCGCGTGAGGCGGCCATATTCAAGCTGAAATAGCCATGAGCCTTCATCCAAACGGCCCGATAGCGCTCCATATCGACCAGGTCCCACGCGGCGAGCCTCGCGGCTTGAGGGAGCGCGGCACCCTTTCCGCCCTGCGCGGCGATTAGGCGGCCGTGGTGCATAGAGGCGATGCCTGACAACCCTCGCACGAGCTCAGCGTTGCTCATGCTCGCTTGCGCATCGATTCGGGGTAAGACCTCGAGAAGCGCTCCCAGTCCCTCCCCGATCAAGGCGAGGTCCGCCCCGGCTCGCAGGTAGGGCGTGGGCGCATCGCTGACGTCGGGCCCCGCGGTAATCACTCTAGCCCCGGCAAGGCGTGCTGAGCCGATCATGTCGCATGCGGCGCGGCGCATGACCGCCAGGCACATTTTGCTCAAGAAATTGAAATTGTCCTCATAGAACACGACAACTTGAGGCGCATTTGACTTCAGCAACCGGTCATACTCATCGATGCCATCGGCCAGCATCGAATCAAAAAAGTAAACCCGATGCCCTGCTTCTCGCAGCAGCGAGACCAGTTGCAAGGTTGCCAATGGCGGGTAGGGTTTTGCGCGCGCGATCTGTTTTTGGTCTAGCCGCAAAAAATACGAGTGGCACACCAAGATCGAAAGCATGGTTTCTCCGTAGCTAAGGGCAGGTACCGGCAGGGCCGTGCGGGATGCCATCTCGATCAAATGAGCACGGTTTATAGGTGAGTGCCCTCACCCTCCGTTAAGGTTTAATGCAGACCGCATTGGATTGTGCGAAGAAAAATGCGGCGCGTCCGGGACCGCGCCGCGTCGCTCAGGATGTGCTCACGATTACCTAAAGCTTAGCGCTCCCAATGACCTCGCTCGTAGTGCCAACGCGGCCCGCGTTGGTCCCATCGGTCCGGTACCCAGTGGTATCCGCGGCGCTCGTGCATCCACCTGCCTGGTATCCACACGTGTTCATGGCCGCGGTAATTCCAATAGCCAGGCGCCCAAACATAGCCCACACGCGGTGGCGGAACGGTCTCGACGCGTACAGGCGGTGGTGCAATCTCGATATCTACAATTCCTCTGGCGGAGGCTATGGTAGGTGCGGTGGCTGCGCTCGCCGCCATGCACAAACCTAAAAATAACGCTCGACGAGAAACTTTCATACACACTCCTTTCTTTGATCTCGTTCTCGATATCGTTCAGCCGCGACGCGGCCAAACTTACAGCATCAACGGTCCTGCTCCAGGGTCCGTTGACGGCGATACTGCGTATGTAGGACCGGACCGCGCTCTGAAACATCGCGGAAGGGCTTAAGTTATTGAGAATCTGAAGAAAATGGCGTAACTGCCTCGGCCTTAAGAGTCGGTAATGTTTTGATGCTGCGGATCACGGGCAATTGCCAAGCGACCACCGCCAGCAGCAAGGCCGTTACTCCTGAAAAACCGAGCGCGGCCCGAAGTCCAACATGCTCGCCCAGATAGCCGCCGAGAAGTGCGCCGGGGCCCGCGGGCAACAGAATCAACCAACGCATCGTGCTCGTCATCCGTCCGAGCATTGGGGCGG
>JAQGOD010000093.1 GCA_028293775.1 Gammaproteobacteria bacterium | reverse complement strand
CAAGCTGCCCGAGCTTCCAGAAGTCGAAACCACCCGGGCGGGCATTGCACCCGCTCTCGTAGGCCGCCGCGTTGTCGATATGATCGTCCGCGACCGGCGCTTGCGTTGGCCGATTGCCGCGACTTTCGAAGCCGTGGTTCGCAACCAGTTGATCCGCGCAGTCGATCGGCGCGCGAAGTACTTACTCATCCGTCTTCACACCGGCACCGTGATCATCCATCTCGGCATGTCGGGCAGCTTGCGTCTGGCGAGCGCCGGCACGCCGCTCAAAGCGCATGATCACTGGGATTTAGTTTTGAGCAGCGGAATGATTTTGCGCTTCCACGATCCGCGCCGATTCGGCAGCCTGCATTGGACTGACGAGGATGCTGCGCAACATCCGCTGTTGAGCAAATTGGCGCCCGAGCCCTTGAGCGATGCGTTCAACGGCGAGTACTTGTATCGCGCAACGCGCAAGCGCGCGGTCGCCATCAAGCAGCTTCTAATGAACTCGCAAATCGTGGTGGGCGTCGGCAACATCTATGCAAGCGAGGCGCTGTTTCGCGCGCGGATTTCGCCGCGCCGCGCCGCCCGCCGAATTTCCAAGAGCGAAGCCGGCAACTTGGTCAAGGCCATCAAAGCGGTGCTCAAAGCCGCCATCAAAATCGGCGGCACGACCTTGCGCGACTACGTCAACGCGGACGGCGCCCCCGGATATTTTCGGCAGAAACTATTCGTCTATGAGCGCGCCGGCCAAGCTTGCCGCGTGTGCAAATCGCCGGTGAAGCAGTTCACCCAGGGCCAGCGCTCAACCTATTGGTGTGCAGTTTGCCAGCGCTGAAAAGTTTGCCAGCGCTGACATTGCAGCCCGCCTAAGCGGCCACAATCCTGCCCTAGTAGATCAGTCCCTCACCCTCGCCGCGCGGATCCGAGGCCGCTTCTACTTTTCCGGTGGCGAAGTCCCAGGTGACCACTTGCATGTTGCCCCACTGCCTTCCCGATAGTTTGAGCTTGTGGCCCATGGCCTGAAGCGCTGCGACTTCGCCGTCGTTCAAGGCGCCCTGCTCGTATTCGACTTCATCGGGCAAATACTGATGGTGATAGTGCGGGTACTTCACGACGTCGGCCGCATTCATCCCGTCCAAATAATTCAACGTGCCCAAGAGCACCATGCTGATGATGTAGCTTCCGCCGGGCGAACCGATGATCATCGTTCCCTTGCCCGTGTCGACGAACGTCGGCGTCATGCTGGAAAGGCTGCGCTTGTTGGGCGCAATCGCATTCGCTGTGGCGCCGATGAGGCCAAAGGCATTGGGCTTGCCGGGCTTGGTAGAAAAATCGTCCATGGTGTTGTTGAGCAGTACGCCCGTCTTGGCGGGCATATAGCCGTTGCCGAAAAACAAATTCACCGAGATGGTGGCAGCGACGCGGTTACCCGCTGCATCGAGCACGGAAAAGTGCGTGGTCTGCAGGCCGCCGGGCTCGGATTCGATCCCCGGCAGCATGTCGGAAGGCATGGCCTTGTCGGCCCGAATGCTGGTGCGTTGCCCCGCGGCATAGTCGACGCTGGCCAGTTGTGCGAGCGGCATCTTGATGAAATCGGGATCGCCCAAGAAAATGGCACGGTCACGATAGGCGCGGCGCATGGCCTCGATGATCAGGTGTTTGCGCGTCGCGGAGTTCACGGCATGCAGCTCATAGCCGGCAAGAATATTGAGCGAATCGATCACGGCGATCCCGCCGGAAGACGGCGGCGGGGCCGAGACGATGCGTGCGCCGTGGTATTCGCCAACCAGCGGTTTGCGTTCGACCACGCGGTAAGCTTTCAGGTCGTCAAGCGTCCAAATGCCGCCGCCGGCTCGCACGCCGGCCACGAGATTCGCCGCTACCGGACCCTCATAAAAGCCCTTCGCGCCCTGACTGGCCATGGCCTCCAGCGTGTTGGCCAGATCGGGTTGTTTGATGATCGCGCCGACTTCCGGCACCTTGCCATCGGGGGTGAGAAACGCCTTCGCCGCATCGGGCGAGCGTACAAGTACGTCGCGCTTGTATTTGAGGGCGAACTGCAGGCGCGCGTAGAGCGGGAAACCGTCGCGCGCCAGGCGTATCGCAGGCGCGAGGCTCTGCTTCAACGTCAATTTGCCGTACTTGCGGGCGAGATATTCGAACGCCGCGGGCTCCCCTGGGATGGCGGAAGAAAGCGGACCGCTGGTCGAGCCGCCCGGAATTTCGTTGCCCGACTTGTCCAGGTACATGTCGCGCGTCGCGGCGCCGGGCGCCTTTTCGCGGGCATCTACCATGGTCTCGAAGCCGTCGGATTGCCGATGCAGAAGATAGAATCCGCCGCCGCCCAATCCCGAACTGCTTGGCTCGACCACCGCCAGTGCCGCCGACACCGCCACCGCGGCGTCGAATGCGTTGCCGCCGGCGGCAAGGATTTCCTGCCCGGCCTGGCTCGCGAGAGGGTATGCACTGGCGATCGCAGCCTTGTGCGCGACGGCCGCACGGGCAACCGCGACGTTGTCGGCCGGCGCCGGCGATGCGACCCACAGCGCGGCAATCAGAAGGACCCATGCGGCGCTCGATACTCGCCGAGCCAAAGATACGTCGCGAAGAATCAAAGCTTGCGGTGCCGTTTCAATTCGATCTCCACAAGGGGATGGACGAACTCTGAGACATTGCC
>JAQGOD010000086.1 GCA_028293775.1 Gammaproteobacteria bacterium | reverse complement strand
TCCTTGGGCTTCGAGCAAGTGGGTATCCGGCGAGGATACTACCAAGCCACGGTGGGCCGTGAAGACGCCGCGGTGCTCCGCCGCGTGTTATCGCCGAACGCGAAATAGCCACCGCTTCGAGGCGCGCGTCGACAGCGCATTCTTCGCAGAAAATAAAGTATTACAAATCAATTATTTACATTAGTTTGTTAATGTAAATAAACATAGCTCCGTTTCCACTACAATGCGTCGCCTTCGCGAACTGTTGCCTCAAAGGATTTTCAAAAAATCATGCCGAGTGGCTCACTGGCCGACGAAATAAGCAGAAGGAGAACTTTTGCCATCATCTCCCATCCGGACGCGGGCAAGACCACGCTCACCGAAAAGTTGCTGCTGTTTGGCGGCGCGATTCAGATGGCGGGCACGGTCAAGGGCCGCAAAGCCACCCGCCACGCAACCTCGGACTGGATGCGGTTGGAGCAGCAGCGCGGCATATCCGTGACCTCCTCGGTGATGCAGTTCCCCTTCGATGACTGCATCGTGAATTTGCTGGACACGCCCGGCCACGAAGACTTCTCCGAGGACACCTACCGCACGCTAACGGCCGTTGACTCCGCATTGATGGTTATCGACTGCGCCAAGGGGGTCGAAGAGCGGACCATCAAGCTCATGGATGTATGCCGGCTGCGCGATACGCCCATCATGACATTCGTGAACAAGTTGGATCGGGACGGCCGGGCTCCCATCGAGCTGCTGGATGAAATTGAAAGCGTCTTAAAAATCCAATGCGCCCCGATTACCTGGCCGATCGGCATGGGCCGCGATTTGCTCGGCGTCTATCACTTGATCGAAGACACCATCTATGTGTACGTGCCGGTAGAGAAAGGACGCGTCGGCACGCATGAGACCATCGTCGGCATCGCGAGCCATGAGGCGCGCGAATTCTTAGGCGAGCGGTACGATAAGTTTCTCGAGGAAGTCGAGCTGGTACGCGGCGCCAGCCCGCAATTTGACCTGCAGCGCTACCTCGCCGCGAAACAGACTCCGGTTTTCTTCGGGTCGGCAGTCAACAATTTCGGGGTCCGAGAGCTGCTGGCGTCCTTCGTCGCGCACTCCCCGCCGCCGCTGCCGCGACCGACGCTGCAGCGTGCCGTCAACGCGGAGGAACCCAAACTCACCGGTTTTGTATTCAAGATCCAAGCCAATATGGATCCGGGTCATCGCGACCGCATCGCCTTCATGCGGCTATGTTCCGGGCGTTATGCGCGCGGCATGCGCCTGCACCACGTGAGGCTGGACAAGGACATTCGTATCGCGGATGCGCTGACCTTCCTCGCGGCCGATCGCAGCCAAGCCGAAGAGGCCTATGCGGGCGACATCATCGGCCTGCACAACCACGGTACGATCAATATCGGCGATACCTTCAGCGAGGGGGAGAATCTCACCTTTACCGGCGTTCCGAACTTCGCGCCCGAATTATTCCGCCGGGCTGTGCTCAAGGATCCGCTGCGCATGAAGGCGTTGCAGAAGGGTTTGTCGCAATTGTGCGAGGAGGGCGCGACTCAGCTGTTCAAGCCGTTGCGCAACAACGATTTGATTCTCGGTGCCATCGGCCAGCTGCAGTTCGAGGTCGTAGCATTTCGTCTGCAAGACGAATACAGCGTTCAGTGCGTGTTCGAGCCCATCAATGTCGCCGTGGCGCGCTGGGTCAGCCTCAAGGATGAGAAGCGGCTGGCCGAATTTCGCACCAAAGCCTACGACAATCTCGCCATCGATCACGCCGGCGAATTGGTGTATCTCGCGCCCACGCGCGTGAATTTAGGGTTGACCGAAGAGCGCTGGCCGGAAATAAAATTCCTCAAGACGCGGGAAAATCTGGCCGCGTGACGCTACTTGCGCTTCAATTGCGGGCGAAAGACCCGTACCGCGGCCTGAAACTGGCCCACCGTGATGCCGGCCGAGGGCGGCGCATAGCGCAACGAGGAGTAGTGGCGGCACAGCGCGATGACGCGGTCACCAAGATCCGGACGTCTCTGCGCCACGCGCATGGCATAGGCCTCGGCTCCCTCATGCGGGATGCGCGGCAATCCCGCGGCGGCGAGTTTTGCGCAAAGCCGCGCATAGGTGCGCGCCGTGACATCGCGGCCCGGGGGCTTAAGTTCGCGGCGCACCTGCCAGGTGAGCCAACCCAGCACCAGCAGCATGGCGAGGGCGAGGAGCATCACAAGTTTTTGGCCGTCGGGCTCCGGTATCTTGAGCATTTCGAGCAGCTTGTGCTGGGAATCCTGATTGAAATCCAAAATGCGTTCGCGCCACATCTCGCGCAGCACGTCCGCGCGCAAGCGAGCGCCGGCGAACCACGGACTTCTTCTCTGCCAGCGGCTCCCTTGGAACCCGTCCGCGGCGGCAGCCTCTCCCAGGCCGCGTTCAACGCGCTGCGGTGAGATCGCGGCAGTCGGATCGATGCGCACCCAGCCTTGGGGCGCGATCCATACTTCGTTCCATGCGTGCGCGTCGCTTTGCCTCACTATCCAATAATCGCCATAAGGGTTGGGGGTCCCGCCCTGATAGCCCGTCACCACACGCGCCGGGATGCCCGCGGCGCGCATGAGCGCGGCGAAGGCCGACGCATAGTGGCCGCAAAATCCTCGTTTGGTATCGAACAGGAATTCATCCACCGAATTGTCGGACAGCTTGGGCGGCGTGAGCGTGTAGAAAAACGGCTGCTGCGTGAACATGTCCAGCACCGCGGCGACGTACTCCATGTCATCCGCATGGGCGCTGCGCAATGCCTTCGCGAGACTCGCGGTGCGCGGATTGCGATCCGGCGGCAAATTCGTATCGCGCCTGCGCATGTTTTGACTCAACGGTTCGGCGGATTGAACTTGCGTATACGAAGTGCCGATCACATCGATGGGACGCGACAGGATATCGGGCTGCATCAAGGTGTAGTCCGCGGAAAGCTCCGCGTGCGGCAGATTCCAGCTGGCGGGCCAATCGAGCATGAAAATCCATCGATGCCGATGCGGCTCCATCATGACGGTGTATCGGTATGCCGGTCCCTGCGGCCGCAGCGGGGCGCTCCCGGCCAATCCCCTGGTGGAACGCGCCCACGTGTGTCCGTCGAAAGAATCCAACACCGGTCCGCGCCAATAGCGCTCCTTGGCGGGCGGCGCCCCTTCCGCGAAACGCACGCGGAAGGCAATCTCATCCGACAGTGCCAGCTGCGTAATGTCTCCCGGGCTCATCGAATCGCTCAAGCCGGAGGCCGCAGTTTGCGAGTCGTTGGGCACCTGCCAGAGCGGCGCCGCGAATCGCGGGAACAGCAGCCAGAACACCAAGGCCAGGGGCAAACCTTGCGCCAATATGCGTCCCCCGTAGCGCAGATTGCGTTGCCAACCGAGGGCGGGACCGCTGCTGGTCACCCGCAGCAGCGTAGCCGTCGTGAGCCAGCAAACTCCGATCAGATAAGCCAGCAGCCAGAACGACTCTCCATCCAAGAGTGCGGAAATGCTCACGAAGTAGATGATCAGGACGATGATGTAGATATCACGCTGAGATTTCGTCTCCAGTAACTTGAGGCCCGCGGCAACGCTCAGCAACGCGGTACCGGCAACAAGGCCGTTGAAAGTATGGAAGCGCACGAATAATAGCGGCACCGCGAGCGCTGCGACCGTGAACAACACGATTTGCGGCGGTGGACCGCGCCCATTGCGCGCGAGGCCGAGGCGAATCACTCCGCAGGCAATGACGATCGCCAGTACCCAGAAGGGCAGGGTGGTGACATGTGCGAGCAGCGCCAGGGCCAGACACCCCGCGATCCCGAGCAGTTGTTCGTAGGATATCCGCTGCGTCATGGGGAGCCGGTCAGCCCGAAGGTAGCCAGTGCCCTCAAGCATGCGAACCGGTGAGCGGCTCCCCCGGAGGGAGCGATTTCCTTGCCGGGCATGCGCAGACCGTAGGGTCTTTGCGCCGCATCGCTTTCCAGCACCCACAGGCAGAGCTGAGAAAGGCGGGCCTCCACATCCAATCCTTCGAGCGCGCCAAAATCCAACCACTCCGGTTTCGAGGCCAAACCCGAATAACTGCGCACCGCCGCCTCGCCGCCCCGTGCCAGCACTTTCCACGCCATGTGTTTCAGGGCAATCCCAGGCTCGTAAGCGCGCAAGCCGGAGAAATCCTCATCGCCGCGTACCTCGGCGTAGGCGCCGTTGCCGCTGGCGGCGGCCGAGGGCAGAGTTCGGTTGCCGGCCGGAGCGGGCGCTGCGTAAATGGTGATCGACCCCTGCACATAGGTCCAGGAATAGAACCATCCGAAGGGATACCGCGTACGCAGCTCGAACTGATTCACGCGCGTTACACCGCGCTGCGCTATCGGCACAGTGACTTCAATCGATTCCCTTTCTCCGGCCGCCACGCTGCCCATACTTGCGCCCGAGTGGCAGCGCACTTCGATGTCCCGTCGATCCACATTGGAGCCATTGCGCAGTTCGAACTCGAACTTCGCTTCGCGTCCTGCCAGCGCGTCGACTTCCGTGGTCGCGTCCACGGAGAGGCGCAACAGGTTGCGATTGCAATGATGCATGGTGACCAGTGCCATGCTGACCATCAAGAATGCAAAAGCCAGAGCGAGGTTGCTGTTGTAATTGAGCCCTGCGATCAGCATGGCGGCGAGGATGATCCCCAACATCACGCCGAAACGCGTCGGAAGGATGTATATCCGGCGCCGATGTATGCTGATCGGCAAGCTGTCGCGCCCGTGGCGGCGGATGACGCGGGCTTTCAACAGCTTGATCGCTGCCTGGCGCAAAGTGCTCAAGGATTTGGAGCCTTTAGATTTAAGGGACCGGCACGGCCTCGAGGAGTCGAGACGCCGCAGCCTCATCGCTGCCGCGCTGGCGAACGCGATGTTCAACCACGGCCGGAAATATCGCCTGCACATGTTCCGGAATGACGGCGCTGCGTCCGCAAATCAATGCCCACGCTCGTGCGGCCCGGAGCAGTCCTATAGCCGCCCGCGGCGAGAGGCCTGCGTTGGTGCCCGGAGCGCGCCGCGTATGCGCCACCAGCGCCTGAACGTAATCAAGCAGCGCTGGGGAGACGTGAATCTGCAGCACGCTCTCCTGCAGCTGGCGCAGGCTCTCCGCCGTCAAGATAGTTTGCAGCGTTTTGACGAGCTCGCGCCGATCGATGCCGCTCAGTAGCTCGCGCTCCGCCGCGGCGGCGGGATACCCTAGGTGGACGCGCATTAAAAATCGATCCAATTGCGATTCGGGCAGCGGAAAAGTGCCGACCTGATCTTGCGGGTTTTGGGTGGCGATGACGAAGAACGGTTCGGGCAGCGCCATCGACTGGCCGTCGAGCGTGACTTGATGCTCTTCCATCGCTTCGAGCAATGCGCTTTGCGCCTTCGGCGAGGCGCGATTGATCTCATCGGCAAGCACCAGCTGCGCGAAGATCGGTCCGCGCTGAAACCGGAACTTGCCCGTCTCGCGGTCGAAGATCGACACGCCGAGCACGTCGGCGGGCAGAAGATCGCTGGTGAACTGCACGCGCTGGAAGGACAAGCCCAACGTCTTGGCGATGCCATGAGCCAAGGTCGTTTTGCCGACGCCCGGAATATCCTCGATCAGCAGATGTCCGCGCGCCAACAGGCATGCCAAACACAGCCGTATCTGCGCATCCTTGCCTAGGATCACCCGGTTCAGTTGGGCAAGAATCGCCTCGATCTGCGCATGCCCGGCGTTCATTGGTCTTTGAGCTTGGTCACCCGCGCAGTTTGGGCTGATAACTGACCGATTTCCGTGCGCAACTCCTCAAGCCGCTGCTGGTCCTTCGCCACGATATCGGGCGGCGCGTTCTTTGCGAATTGGCTGTTGCTTAGCTTGGCCTCGAGCTTGCTGAAATCGATTTCCGCTTTTCGCAAGCGCTTGGCCAGGCGCTCAAGTTCCGCGGTGGGGTCGATCAGGCCCTTCATCGGCACCAAAATTTCCAACTGTCCCAGCAAGGCGACCGCGGAAATGGGCGCCGCTTCGCCTGCGGCGAGCACGCGCGCAGCCTCGATGCCGGCGAGGCGCATCAAATAATGCAGATTGCGTCCGAGATACTCGAGGTCCCTTGCGCCCGCGCTGTGCAAGAGGACCGGGAGCTTTCGGCTCGGTGCGATATCCATTTCGCCGCGGATCTGGCGCACTCCTAAAATGAAATCCATCACCCAGCGCATTTCCGGTTCGGCCTGCACATCGGCCGGGGCGGCTGTTGCCGTCGGGAACGGCGCACGCATGATGGTCTCGCCCGCCACGCCGGCGCTGACGCGCACCCGCTGCCAGATCTCCTCCGATATGAAAGGAGCGAGCGGGTGCAGGGCGCGCAACAAGGTCTCGAGCGTATGAATCAGCGTGTAGCGCGTGCCGCGTTTTGCCGCGGGCACAGCCGTCTCGGACTGCAGCACCGCCTTGGAGAGTTCCAGATACCAATCGCAGAATTCGTGCCAAGTAAACTCGTACAGCGCGTTGGCGACATTGTCGAGCCGATATTCGGCAAAACCGGCTTCAATGCGCGCCAGCATGGCCGCGAGCCGCGCGCGAATCCAGCGATCGGCCAAACTGTATTCGGCCCCGTCGGCATTGAGGTCCTGGCCCTCGACGTTCATCAACACGAACCGCGCCGCGTTCCATAGCTTGTTGCAAAAGTTTCTGTATTCCTCGACCTTCGTCATATCGAAGCGCAGGTCACGGCTCTGGGTGGCAAGGCGCGCAAAGCACAAACGCAACGCATCGGTGCCGTAAGCGGCGATGCCCTCCGGAAATTGCTTGCGAGTCGCCTTGTCGATGCTCGATTTCATTTGCGGTTGCATCAGCCCGCTGGTGCGCTTGGCAAGCAGGGCATCCAACGAAATGCCATCGACGATATCGAGCGGGTCGATGACGTTGCCTTTCGACTTGGACATCTTCTGGCCGTCTTGATCTCGAATCAAGCCGTGGATGTACACCGTACGAAAGGGCACATCATCGGTAAATTTCAGGCCCATCATGATCATTCTGGCGACCCAGAAGAAGATGATGTCGAATCCGGTGACCAAAACGGCAGTGGGGTAGTAAGTCTGGAAGGCCGGGGTTTTTTCCGGCCAGCCCTGTGTCGAGAAGGGCCATAGCGCGGAGGAGAACCACGTGTCCAATACATCGTCGTCCTGACGCAACGGCGTGGACGGGTCGAGCCCATGCGCGCTGCGTGCCTCCGCCTCGCTGCGAGCCACGTACCAGCGCCCGCCGGGATCGTACCAAGCCGGTATTCGGTGTCCCCACCACAGTTGCCTGCTGATGCACCAGTCCCTGATTTTATGCATCCATTCGTAGTACACGCCGGACCACGTGTCGGGCACGAAACGCACCTGGCCTTCTTCGACGGCGCGAATGGCGGGCGCCGCCAAAGGCTTGATGTCGACGAACCATTGGTCGGTCAGCAGCGGCTCCAGAACCGCGTTGCTGCGATCGCCTCGCGGAACGGTAAGCTTGTGCGGCTCGATCCGCTCGATGAGTCCCATCGCATCAAGGTCGGCGATGATTTTTTGCCGGGCGACAAAACGATCGAGACCTCTCAAGCCAAGCGGAACACTGTCATTCAACGTGGCATCGAGCGTCATGATGCTGATCAACGGCAAGTTGTGGCGTTGGCCGACCTCGTAATCATTGAAATCATGGGCCGGCGTGATTTTCACGCAGCCGCTGCCGAATGCCGGGTCCACATAGGCATCGCCGATGATGGGCAATTCCCGGTCCGCCAAGGGCAACCGAACCTTGCGGCCGATCAAATGCCGGTAGCGTTCATCCTCGGGATGCACAGCGACCGCCGCATCGCCGAGCATGGTCTCCGGCCTCGTGGTGGCAACCACGAGATATCCAGGACCATCACACAAGGGATAGCGCAAATGCCACAGGTGACCCGATTCTTCCTCCGCGACCACCTCCAAATCGGAGAGCGCGGTCTTGAGCACCGGGTCCCAATTCACCAGCCGCTTGCCGCGATAGATCAACCCTTCTTCGTACAGCCGCACGAACACTTCAGTGACCGTCCGCGACAGCGCGGGATCCAAAGTGAATACCTCGCGCTGCCAGTCGACCGATGCGCCCAGGCGGCGCATTTGCTTCGCGATCATACCGCCTGAGGTTTCTTTCCACTGCCACACGCGCGCCTCGAATGCCTCGCGGCCCAAGCCCACGCGGCTTTCGCCCGCGGCATTCAGTTGCCGCTCAACCACCATTTGTGTCGCGATGCCGGCATGATCCGTACCGGGCTGCCACAGCGTGTCGAAGCCTCGCATGCGATGAAAGCGAATGAGCGCATCCATGATGGTGTCTTGGAAAGCGTGCCCCATGTGCAGCGTGCCCGTGACGTTCGGCGGGGGGATCACGATGGAGTAGGGAGGCCCTTTGCCGCTGGGTGCGAAATACCCGCGCGCTTCCCAGGCCGCATAGATGCGCGATTCGATATCAGCAGGGGAGTAGGCTTTATCCATGGGATTTAAGGGCGTCAAACATCTGCAGCTTCGTCAATCTGATGCGTCTCCAAAGCAAACTTCTGGTCCCGGTACGCTTTGAAGCGCTCGCGGCCTAAGCGACGGCGCTCCTCATCGGCATCGATGATTTCGGCGATGCGTGGGTAGCGCTGCAGGTTGGCGGGAAGCCGGGGACTCAAGTTGACGAGCAGGTCTGCGGAAGATATCGCGCTGGGCTCCACAGTCAAGTGAACCGGGGTCGAGGAGTCCATCGACCCTTCATCCAAGCAAACCTTATGGGGTACGAACGACCGCTCGTTGAAGGTCCAAAGCAATTCGTCCAGCGCCTGCGCATCGGCCAGCGTGTCATTGACGATCACGACCTTGAGATCGCGAAGATAGGCCTTTTCAGTAAGACGGCACGCGAATGCCAGGCGTTGTTGGGTGGCCGCGCTTTTGAGGACATAGAAGTCGACGCGTCCGGTCATGACGCCTTGGTGCGATGGATTAGAAAGTCGACCAGCAAAGGTACCGGGCGCCCGGTGCTTCCCTTTTGAGCACCGCTCAGCCAGGCTGTGCCGGCCACATCGAGATGTGCCCAGGCCAGATCCTTGGCGAACTTACCGAGGAACGAGGCGGCGGTGCAGGCGCCGCCCTCCCGTCCGCCCACATTGGCGATATCGGCGAAGTTGCTCTTGAGCTGCTCGACGTAATCCTCGCCGATGGGCAAGCGCCAGGCGCGATCATCCGCGCGCATGCCGGCGGACTCGAGTTCCTGGGCCAAAGCGGGCGTGTTGCTCATCAGGCCGCTGACATGGTTGCCGAGTGCCACAATACAGGCACCGGTCAAGGTAGCCACGTCAACCACGGCCGCAGGCTTGTAGCGCCGGCTGTAGGTGATGGCATCGCACAGGACCAATCGGCCTTCGGCGTCCGTATTGAGAATCTCCACCGTCTGTCCTGACATGGTCGTGACGATATCTGCGGGTTTGACCGCCGTGCCGCTTGGCATGTTCTCGGCGGCTGCGACGATGGCCACCACATTGATGGGCAGTTTAAGTTCGGCGATTGCCCGCAACGCGCCCAGAACGGCGGCGCCGCCGCTCATATCGAACTTCATCTCATCCATGGCGGGCGGCTCCTTGAGCGAAATGCCGCCGGAATCGAAGGTAATGCCCTTGCCGACCAGGCAAATGGGGGCCGCATTCTTTTTGCCGCCCCGATACTCGCATACGATGAGGCGGGCTGGTTCGGCAGATCCTTGACTGACCGCCAGGAAAGCGCCCATTTTCAGCGCCTTGATGCCGGCTTCATCCAAAATCTTGGTTTTGATGCTCGGGAATTCCTTGGCCAGTTGCAGTGCGCGAGTTCCCATATAAGTCGGCGTACAGACATTCGGCGGCAGGTTCGCAAGGTCGCGCGCCCAGGCCATACCTTGGCCAATCGCTGCCCCGATGCGCAAACCTTCCGAGGCCGCCTTGGCGGCGCGAGCGTCCGCGGTCGCAACGTTGATCGTCGCCAAGGGCCGCGCCTTAGGCTTGGGCGAGGTCTTCAGATCGGGAACCTTGTACGCGTGCGATGAAAATACTTCGGCAACGATTCGCGCGCGATATTGCATGTCGAGTTCGGGTACCGGTTCCATCGCCAGGTACACAACCGCATCGCCCGCGCCGGTCTTGCTCAGCGCTTGAGCCGCGGACTGCAAAGCCTTTCGGTACTGCTTGCGGGCGAAGCCGGCGCGCGGCCCCAGGCCAATCAGCAACAAGCGCGAGGCGGCAGCCCCCGCCGGTAACGGCAACATGAGCGTATCACCGAGCTTGGCGGCGAAGTCGCCGCTTCCGTGAAGATTTGTCAGCAATCCGTCCAGCTGCTTATCGACTTGCCGGGCCGCAAGCCCTAACTCGCCATTCTCATACAGGCCGATCACCGCGCAGCCCGCCGCGCCGCGCGCCTTCGCATCAACAGTCGCCATGAATTCCATATCTACTAACTCCGTTTTATCCAAATCGTGGGCTTAAGGGTAAGCAAATAGTTTACTAGATTATTAAGAAGGCTCTAAGCTGAGACCATGAAATGGACCGTCCAACGATACGTGTTGCGCGAAGTGGTGCAGACTTGGCTCGCCGTGACCGGTGTCTTGGTGGCAATCCTGGTATCGAATCAACTTTCGAGGGTTCTCGGCCAGGCCGCCGACAATCAGTACGGCAGGGGCGTGGTGTTCGACTTGATTGCCCTCGGCGCAATCATGAATCTCTCGGTTATCGTGCCGGTCGGCTTGTTGCTCGCCGTGGTCTTGACCCTGGGCCGCATGTACCACGACAGCGAAATGGCCGCGCTGCAGGCCTGCGGCTTCGGCCCCTCGCGTCTGCTGGTGCCTCTGTTCTGCTTCGCGGCCGTCATCGCGGTCGGATTGGCCTGGCTGTCCTTTGTGCAGGTTCCACGCGCCGATGGTCAGGTGCAACTGCTGCGCCAGTCAGCGATCAAAGAGGCCCAATTCGGCCAGCTGGATGCCGGCAAATTCCGTGCATTTAGCGGTGGGGATGCGGTGTTTTACGCCGAACGAGTCGACCAGGAAGGCGTGCTGCACAATGTCTTCGTGCAGCGCGAGTCGGCGGGGAGAATCGAGCTCGCCCTGTCGGAAACGGCAACCTACACGAAGGTCAGTTCAGGCGGAATGCATTTGGTGACCCTCTTCAATGGACGCCGTTACGAAGGCGTTCCCGGTAAGGACGATTTTCGCGTCATCGAATTCCGCGAACACGGTATTCCCATCCAAACACCGGAGGATGTTCGCGGTCCTCTGGATCCGGATACAAAGCCGACTCGGGAGCTGCTGGGGTCGAGCGACCCGGCTGACATCGCGCAGCTGCAAGCCAGGGCATCGACACCGTTGATGGCGTTGGTGCTGACCTTGGTCGCCGTGCCTCTTGCCAAGTTGCGGCCGAGGCAGGGTCGCTACGCTCGAGTCGGTTTCGCCATC